>NZ_JBHWZP010000135.1:0-24017 GCF_042728395.1 Streptomyces sp. NPDC060205 | reverse complement strand
GGCTGGAGATCAGCCCGTCCGGCGCTTGAGGTATGTGGCCGGGTGCGGGTGCGTCGTGGCTGGGGCTGGGTGCGCAGTTCCCCGCGCCCCTAAAAGACTCCGCGCGCCCCCGCCTTTGAAGCGCACCCGAAGTCAGCGCCTCGCGTCTCCCTTTCCGCACGCCACGCCGTCCCCGTTACGGTCCAGGCGCAGAGGGTCGTCCTTGCCGTTGATCTTCAGGGGGCCGTAGTCGTTGGACTTCAGCCAGGTGCAGCGGGCCGCCGTCGTCTTCTTGACCGCGTCCGGGAAGACCGTCGGGACGCAGACGTTCGCCGAGCCGTAGTGGCGGTCGCAGCCCGCGATGGTCGGGCTGACCTTCGCGGCGGCACGCTTCTTGCCGGGCTTCACGACCTTCCCCTCCAGCGAGTCCGCGAAGGCGTGGACGTGTCCCGAGGCGGCCTCCCCCGAGGCGGCGGCCAGTGCGGACGGGCCCTGGAGGTGGACCCACTTCGCCACCGACGGCACCCCGTTCGCGTCGACCGCGAAGAGCATGTACCAGCCGGGCGGGGCGAGGTTCGGGTTGCTCGTCACGTTCAGGTCGACGTTGGCGCCGTCGACGGAGAGCGGCAGGTCCACGAAGCGCTGGTTCGGGTCGGAGGAGTGGGTGACCGCGGCCGGGCGGATCAGTTCGGCCCGGGCGATGGGCCGGTCGACCGTGATGCGTTGCGTGTCGCCGTACGTCCACTCGTTGTCGATGACCGAAGTGATCGACGGGCGCGGGCCCTTGAGCAGGTAGGGCGGGGTGTAGACGGACACGTTGTGGTTCCAGGTGCCGTTGCCGGGGTTGTCGCCGGTGGCCATCACGCGGCCGTCGGGGAGCAGGAACGCGGACGAGTGGTAGCCGCGGGCCTCGGGGTCGGCGGCCACCGGGTCGAAGGTGTTCGTCGCCGGGTCGTACAGCGACGACTCGTACACCGGGTTGGCGCGGTTGTGCAGGGCGCCGCCCGTCTCCAGGACCTTTCCGTCGGGCAACAGCACGGCGGAGACGTACATCTTGCCCTGGGCGCCGGTCTGCGGGATCTTGCCGTTGCCGAGGTCGACGGTGCCCTGCGGGAGCGGCGGTCCGGCGGTGTACGCCGGGTTCGCGGACTTGAGGTCGATGACGTCGGTCAGCCGGTTCGCGTCGGGGTTCGAGTCGATGTTGCCGCCGCCGATGGTGAGGACCTTCTGGTCCTGGGCCGGGGGCAGCAGCACGCTGGCCGACTGGTCGCGTTCGTCCTTGCGCTGCAGTCCGGGCACCTGGGTGGTGGTGTTGGCGTCGTAGTCGTAGATCGCCGAGCCCGTGCCGGGGATGTTGTTGCCGAAGGTGTGGCTGCCCGTGTAGAAGAGGCGGCCGTCCTGCATGAGGACCATCGTCGGGTACAGGCCCCAGTACGACCAGGTCTGGTTGACCTGCCACAGCGGCAGCCACTTGTTCTCGGCGTCCGACCAGCGCTCGGCCGTGACGGAGCCGGTCGAGTCCTCCTTGAGCCCGCCGAAGGAGAGCACGTCACCGTTTCCGAGGATCGTCGCCGACGGATACCAGTGCCCGTCGTTCATGTCGTTGGTCCTGCTGTACGTCTCGGTGACCGGGTCGAAGAGGTACGAGTCCTTGTAGCCCTGGTAGCCGATCGTGCCGTCGGCGGACGGGTAGCCCTTGTTGCCGCTCATGACGAGGACCCGGCCGTCGTCGAGCTGCACATGGCCGGCGCAGAACATGTCCTTCGGCGTGGGGATCTGCTTGTACGTGCCGGTCACCGGGTTGTAGACCGCGCTGGTGAACGTGCCCGCCTCGAACATCTCCTCGCTGTTGCCGGAGCCCGCGATGAGCAGCACCTTGCCGTTGTTGAGGACGACGGAGTGCATGGAGCGGACCGGGTTCTGCGTGGGCAGCACGTCCCAGCGGCCGTTGGCGCACTGCTCGGCGGTGCCGGTGCACACCGGGTCGGGTATCGGGTCGGCGACCTGGTCCATCGTGTAGTCGTCGGTGGTCGCGGAGCCGGTGCCGTAGACGGAGACACCCCAGCTGATGCGGTCGGTGCCCGCGGGGACCTCGGGGGTACGGACCGTCGCCTCGGACCAGTTCGCGCTGATCGGGAGCGTCTTGAGGTCGGTCCAGTACTGCCAGCCGGCGGTCGTGTCGTGCCGGAAGAGCGTGAGGGAGGTGTCCGGGGTCGTCGACTTGTACCAGAGCCCGAGGTCGTACTGCCTGCCGACGCTCACCACCGGCGCGCATTCGGCGGACTCGGTGATCAGCGCCTTGCGGTCGCCCTCGGTGCGGCGGGTCAGCTCGACCTTCATGGCCTTGGAGCCGGTGTGGGCGCCGCCGACGGTGGAGAAGGTGAAGTCGTTGTCGCCCCAGCCGGACTTCTCCCAGCAGTACGGCATGCCGTCGCCGCCCGTGCCCGCGGTCTCGAAGCCCGGGTTCTTCACGAGGTTGGCGGCGGAGGCCGGCTGCGGGACGGAGAGGAGCAGCCCCGAGGTGAGGGCTCCGACGGCGAGCAGGGTGGTGGTACGGCGTCGGAGGCGGGCGGGTCTACGTCGTACGGGTCGTCCGAACATCAGCTGGATCTCCTTGCTGTGCGGCTCCTTGCGCGGCGGCTCTTCCCGTCCGCCGCTCCTCCTCCTGTGCGCCCTCCCTTGCGTGGCAGATAGACCAGCGCCTCCGTGCCGGCGAACCGCAGGACGAAGGTCGTCACCAGGGCGAGTGCCGTGGCGGTGAGCGCGCTCATGCCGAACCGGCCCACGAGCAGCGCGATCAGCGGGATGCGCAGCACGAGGTCGGCGTTGGCGAGCAGCACGAACCGGCCCGCCCTGTCCCACCAGTGCCGGTGCCGGCGGCGGTCCCGGAAGCACAGGTGCTCGATGAGCAGGAAGTTCCAGGCGACGCCGAACTGGTTGGCGACGATCTCGGCGGGCAGGTAGTGCATCCCGGCGGCCGTCAGCGCCCACAGGCCGGCGAGGTTGGGCAGGAAGCCCGTCGCGCCGATCAGCCCGAAGACCACCATCCGGGCCACCGGTGAGGCCGTGCGCAGTCCGGCGAGGTGCCGCAGGAAGCGGATGCCCTCCCGCGCGGTCGACTTGGACTCCCCCGCGAACCGGTCCTGGAAGACGAACGGCACCTCGGTGACCTGGCGGGGCCGGGCCCGTACCGCCATTTCGAGCAGGATCTTGTAGCCGAGGGGCTTCAGGACGTCCGCGGTGACCGCGCTGCGGCGGATCGCGAAGAAGCCGCTCATCGGGTCGCTGATGCCGCGCAGCCGGTGCGGGAACAGTGTCTTCGTCAGCCAGGTGGCGCCGCGTGAGACGGCGACGCGGTAGCCGCCCGCGAGGCCCTCGCGGCTGCCGCCCTTGATGTAGCGGGAGGCGACGACGAGTCCGGCGTGGGCGCGCTCGCCCGCGGCGACCAGCTCGGGTACGAGGGACGGCGGATGCTGCAGGTCGCCGTCCATGACGACGATCCAGTCGGAGGTCGCCGCCCGGATGCCCTCGACGACGGCCCCGCCGAGCCCGCCGACGGGCTCCTCCCTGTGCAGCACGGTCACCGGGTACGGGCAGTCGCGGGCGGCCTCACGGATCACCTCGGGGGTGTCGTCGGTGGAGTCGTCCACGAAGACGACCTCGCAGGGCAGCCGCGCGGGCACCGAGGCGGTGATCTGCCGCAGCAGCTCGCGGATGTTCGCGGACTCGTTGAAGGTCGGCACGACGACGGTGACCGCGCCCGGCTCGGGGAGCGGGGAGGCCGAGCGCAGTGCCGGGTCGCTCAGCTCCCCCGGCAGCTCCCCCGGGACGATGGACTCGTACGTCATCGGTCGCCGCCTTCCGTGGCCGCGGCGTTCGCGGTTCCCGCGGTGCTGTCCCTGCTGGCCCTGCTCTCCTCGCCGCCGTTCTCGATCTTCCGGATCTCGATGCGGTCGGGGCCCTCGCCGAAGGTGGCGACGGGCGTCGAGTGCCTCATCGCCTGCTTGACGTTGGGCAGGTCGACGGCGTCGCGCCGCACGGTCGGGGAGGCGACGACGTAGTCGAGGTCGCGCCAGCCGCGCGGCATCGTCCTCGTCACGGCGGGGTCGAGGTCGGCCTTGTAGAACCAGATGACACCGAGGCCGGGCTGGTACCCGGCGTGCACGAGGTCGAGCCAGAGCGCGTCGTCGACCAGCACACGGGTGTCCTCGGGGTGGTCGACCTCGGTGGCCAGCCACTTCGAGGCGGCCCGGTAGGGGGCGTTGGCGTCGGTGGTGACGGCGGTGCGGGCGCCGTCGTACCAGCGCGGCACGACGTACACGGCGGAGACGGCGACGAGGAGCGCCGCGAGCGCGTACCGGCCGCGGGTGACGTACGGGCTCTCGTCGGCGGTACGCCGTCTGCGCAGCACGCCGTGGGCGACGCTCGCCGTGCCTCCGGCGAGGACCAGGGCGAGGAACGGCAGGGCCTGGATGACGTACATCGCGGGCAGGTAGCCGTTCGGGCGCAGGGCGACCAGGGCGAGGATCGCGACGGTCAGGGCGGGTCCGGCGAGCGCCCGCGCGGTGACCGACCAGCGCCAGGTGACCAGGAGGAGCAGTGCTCCGGCCAGGCCGCCCAGCGGCAGGATGCGGTCGTAGTAGAGCCAGGACCGCAGGACCTCGTACGAGCCGGATCCCTCGTCGAGGATGAAGCCCGAGCCGGGCCTGGTCAGCTGGTATGCGAGGCCGTCCCAGAGCGAGACGTGTCCGGCGCCGGGGAACAGCTCGCCCTTGAGGAGGGCGAAGAGCGGGTACGACATGCCGATCAGGACGCAGGCCGTGACGGCGCCGGTGATCGCGAACTTGCGGGTGTCGCGGTGGCTGTGGCGCCACATGGTGACGAGCACGGCGGGCAGGACGAAGATCATGGTCTCTTTGGTGAGGACCGCCGCCGCCGCGGCGAGTCCCGCGCCGAAGTGGTGCCACAGATGGCGGCTCGGGGAGGCGGCGAGGCAGAACGCGAGCAGCGTCCACATCACCGCGATGTTGTCGAGGAAGATCTCCCGTTGCAGGACGACGGACAGCGGTGAGAGCCCGAACAGCAGCAGGGCGAGCGCGGCGGCCCAGCGGGGCAGGGACAGACGGCGGGCCAGTACGTAGACGAGGACCGCGCTCACCGCGCTGACCAGGAGCATCACGATCCGCATCGGGCCGACGGTCATCGACTCGGGGCTGAGCAGGGAAGGTATCCAGGTCAGTACGGCTATCTGTATCCAGCCCAGGGGCGGGTGGTCGTACCAGTACGTGTAGTGGGCGAGGCCGTCGCCCTGCTGCACGGACCAGGCCTGCGCGAGGTAGGTGCCCTCGTCGTCGCTGAGGGTCGGGTAGTCGGCGATGTTCCAGCCCTGCACGGTCATGACGGCCACGAGGAGGACGCCGCACAGGATCAGGTCGGTCTTCGAACGGCGCAGCCGGGGCGGGGCTGTTCGAGGTGTCGAACCGGTGGTGGGGACAGGTGTGCGCTGCGCGGGGACCTCGGGAGCGGTCGCCGCGGGGAGGGTGGAGGTCACGCAGGGACGTCCTCTCGGGACCCGCGGGCCACGGCCGCGGCTTCGGTGGCGGCAGCGGTGTCGGCGCCGGTTGCGGTGGCGGTGGCGATGTCGGCGCCCTTGCCGATGTCGTTGCCGAAGTCGTGGCCGGTGTCGGTGAGGTGCGCTCCGACGTGGCTGGTCAGTTCCCAGTCGTTGCGGCCCCGCTGCTCGCGCCAGACGGCCCGGACGGCCGCTCCGGCGAGGAGCACCTGGTAGAAGGGGCCGCCGACGACGAGCTTGAGGTAGTGGACGAAGCGGACGCGCAGCCCGTACTGCTTGCCGAAGTCGTGCAGTCCGACGAGTTCGAAGACGAAGGTGACGAACGCGGTGACGGCCGGCAGGAAGGTGATGAAGGCGATGCCGACGGGGACGTCGAGGAAGAGCGCGACGGCCACGTTGAGCGGGATGATCACGCCGGAGACCGCCTGGAGGTACGGGGTCATGAGGGTGTAGCGGGCGAGCAGGCGCTGGCCGAAGCCGGGCAGCTGCTTCCAGTCCTGCTTGCGGTAGACCTGGAGGAATCCCTGGTTCCACCGGGTGCGCTGCTTGAGGAGCGACATCAGGCTGCCGGGTGTCTCCTCCTTGGTGACCATGTCGGAGTCGTAGGCGACGACGACCTTCTTGCCGACGCTGGAGAGCCGTACTCCCAGGTCGCAGTCCTCGGCGAGGCAGTCGGGGTCCCAGCCGTCGGCCTCCCGCAGGACGTCCGTGCGGACGAAGACGGTGTTGCCGCCCAGCGGGATGAAACCTTTCTGCGCATGGAGGTGGAGCCGCGAGCGGAACCAGAAGAAGTACTCCAGGCAGTTGCGCAGGCTGTACCAGCTGGAGTGGAAGTTGATGAGCTGGACGCCGCCCTGGACGACGTCCGCGCCGGTGGTGCGGAAGGCGTGGTCGACGTGCGCGAGCAGCTCCGGGTGGACCTGGTCCTCGGCGTCGAAGACTCCGACGACCTCGCCGCGGCAGTGCGGCAGCGCGGTGTTCATGGCCTTCGGCTTGTTCTTCTTCTCGTGGGCGTCGACGACCACGCGCACCCGCGGGTCACGGGCCTCGGCGTGCCGGGCCACCTCGGTGGTGTCCGGGTCGTCGTGGCCGACGATCACGATGATCTCGAAGTCGGTGTGGCTGGATTCCAGCAGGCGCTGGATGGTGTGGTCGAGGACGGCCTGTTCGTGCCGCGCGGGCAGCAGCAGCGAGAAGGAGACGTGCTCGCCCCCGTCCGGACTGCTGAACCGGGTGGAGGCGAGCACCTCGGGCGTACGCCACGCGTGCATCTGCCACCACAGGGTGAAAGCAGCCATCCAGAAAAGGGCGAGCGAAACGACAGCGATGAAGACGGACGCCAGCAAAAGATCCCCCCAGATCCCCAGAACCCCCTGTCACGACAGCGCGTTACTCCTGTCGTGTCCGGGACAGAGACTATGGGGATCCTGTGAAGTCCGGGAGGTGTTCTGATAAATAGCGTGTTTCGGAATGCTCGGTCGACTACTGGGACGTATCCGAACACCTGCACACATCAAGCCTCGGCGTGGCGGGTGTTTCCCCTGCTCATCGCCCCAGTGCCGCCCGGAGGCGGTCGACGTCGGTCGTCGGGGCGTCACAGGTGAAGTTACGGCAGACATACGCCGTCGGTTCATTGTCGACAAGTGACCGGTGTGCGAGGAGGGGCAGTTCGTCACTGTCCGCAGTGCCCACGGCGACGACCGCGCCGGGTGCGGTGGCGAGCAGGGCGGCGCGGTGCAGCTCCCTGGTGGCCGGATTGTCACCCGGTCCGACGACGGCCACCTCGCGCGGGCCGTCCAACTGGGCCTCGGCGGTGGCCAGTCCCCAGCCGATGAACCGCGGGGCTCGCGGGCCGAGCGCCTTGACCACGCCCAACGCCCGCTCGGCGGCGGTCCGATGGGGCTCCGAACCGGTCTGTGCCGCGTAGCTCAGCAGGGCGCCGGCCGCCGCGCTCCACCCGGAGGGCGTGGCGTTGTCGGTCGGGTCCTGCGGGCGCCGGATCAGCTTCTCGGCGTCGGCCGCCGTGTCGTACAGGGCTCCCGACTTCTCGTCGGTGAACTGCACGAGGACGTGGTCGAGCAGGAAACCGGCGAACTCCAGCCAGACGCCCTCGCCGGTCACCGAGGCCAGCGCGAGGAAGCCCTCCGCGACGTCCGCGTAGTCCTCCAGCACCCCCGCGTGCGCGCCGACGCGCCCGTCCTTGCTGGTACGGGCCAGCCGCGCGTGCTCGTCCAGATGGAGCCGTACGAGCAGGTCGGCCGCCGCGAGCGCCGCGTCGACGAGGTCGGGCCTCTCGAAGTACGCGCCGGTCTCGGCCAGGGCGGCGATCGCGAGCCCGTTCCAGGCGGCGACGACCTTGTCGTCACGGCCGGGAGCGGGACGGCGGTCGCGCGCCTCCTTCAGGCGGGCCTTGACGGACTCGATCCGTGCGGCGTCGAACACGCCCTCGCTCTGCGGGAGCTGCAGTACGGAGGCGCCCTCCTCGAAGGTGCCCTCCGCCGTGACACCGAAGTGGTCGGCGGCGAGTTGCGCGTCCTCGTCACCCAGCACGTCACGCAACTGCTGGGGCGTCCAGGCGTAGTACGCGCCCTCGACGTGCTTCCCCGTGCCGTCATCGCTGTCGGCGTCGAGCGCGGAGGCGAACCCGCCCTCGTTCGTGCGCAGTTCGCGGACCATGAAGTCGGCGGTCTCCAGGGCGACCCGGCGGGCCAGGTCCGACCCGGTGGTCCGCCACAGATGCGCGTACACGCGGCACAGCAGCGCGTTGTCGTACAGCATCTTCTCGAAGTGGGGCACGACCCACTCACGGTCGACGGAGTAACGGGCGAAGCCGCCGCCCAGCTGGTCGTAGATGCCGCCGCGGGCCATGTGCTCACAGGTGTCGGCGGCCATCTGCAGCGCGCCCTCGGAGCCGGTGCGGGCGTGGTGGCGCAGCAGGAACTCGACCGCCATGGACGGCGGGAACTTCGGCGCCCCGCCGAAGCCGCCGTGGGTGGCGTCGTAGTCGCGGGTGAGCCCGAGCAGCGCCTGCGCGAGCTCGCCCTCGCCGGGCAGTTGCGCGTCACCGAAGCCGATCTCGCGGCCGGCCAGATCGCGCACGATCTTCCGGGCGACCTCGTCGACCTCGTCGCGCCGGTCGGTCCACGCCCCGCTCACCCCTTCGAGGACCTGCCGGAACGAGGGGCTGCCGTGCCGGGGCTCGGGCGGGAAGTAGGTGCCGAAGTAGAACGGCTCGGCGTCGGGCGTCAGGAAGACGGTCATGGGCCACCCGCCGTGCCCGGTCGCGGCCTGTACGGCCTCCATGTACACGGCGTCCACATCGGGACGCTCCTCACGGTCGACCTTGACGTTGACGAAGTGCGCGTTCAGATAGTCGGCGGTCTCCTGGTCCTCGAACGACTCGTGCGCCATGACATGACACCAGTGGCAACTGCTGTACCCGACGCTCAGCAGCACCGGTTTCCCCGACCGCCGCGCCTCCTCGAAGGCCTCACCCGACCAGGGCCACCAGTCGACGGGATTGTCGGCATGCTGCAGAAGATAGGGGGACGTCTCATGGGCCAGTCGATTCGCCATGGGGTCCATCCTGCCGCAGGGGGAGGGGGGCGGCGGGGAGCGGTGGGGGGTGCGCGGCGGGCACGGTGGTGCCGACGGGTACGCGAGGGCGGCGGGTCCGACGAGCAAGCCGGGCGCCACAGGCGCCCTAAAGGGGCGCGGGGAACTGCGCGCCCAGCCCCCACCAAGCCGCAGCCACACCGCACCCCCAGCCACCCCACCCCAGCGGAGCGGGGTGCGATGGACACCACGGCCGCCACAGGCGCCCCAAAGGGGCGCGGGGAACTGCGCGCCCAGCCCCCACCGGGCCGCAGCCACACCGCACCCCCAGCCACCCCGCCCCAGCACAGCCAGCAGCCAGCACCCCGCAGCCACGGCGGACGCGGCGGACGCGGCGAGCGTCGCGGATCACCCGCACGCCCCGCGGATCATCCGCTTCCTCCAGGGGTAGGTACTGGTTCCGAGCAGCCCGGATGGGCGTGCGCATGCCAGGGGACGCCCCAGTCGCTCCCTCGCCTTCCCCGCTCATCCGCAGGACACTTGACCAGGAAAGCCGTTGTCGGCGGAGGGGGACGCGAAATGCGGGACAGCCATCGGGCGGAGGCCGAACGGCTGTTGGTGCGGGCCGTGGAGGAGGAGGTCCGTCGGTCCGGCGGGCGCGCCGACGGGAGCGTACTGCTGTCGCGGGCGCGGGCCTCGCTGGACACGATGGCGCAGACGGCCGCCGAGGAGTACGAGGCCTACACGCGGGCGACGGACGAGGCCGAGGCGGGCCGGCTGACCTTCGGGCAGCGCTACGCCCGCGAGGGCGCCGGAACTCCCCTGCTGGTGGCGGCCGTCGCGGCCCTCACGGCCGTCGTCGCGGACCTGGCGCTGGGCGCCGGCACGGGCACGGCGGTCGGCGCGGGCGCGGTCGTCGGCGTCGTCGGCGCCGCGACCACCGTGGCGAAGGTGACGGCCTCCCATCTGCCGGCCGCGAGCCGCCGGGCGGGAGCCCTCGGCCAGCCCGGCGGCCCCGAACAGCTGCGCCTGACCTGGCTGACCGCCCTGGAGGTCCGCGGGATCCGCCCCTTCTTCGACCAGCAGCGCGTGTTCAACGCCGCCACCGGCGCGAAGAAGGGCGCACCGCAGCTGCGGCGTACGGACAAGAGCGCGGCGGCCCGGCGGCGCAGCGTCCTGGAGCAGTCGTTCGGGCAACTTCCCGAGCCGGTCGGCCATTTCGCGGGCCGCCGCCAGGAGCTGCAGCGGATCGCGCAGTGGGTGCACGCGGCCCGTGCGAGCACCGAGACCCGGCCGACGGTGGTCGTCCTGCACGGCGCGCCGGGGTCCGGCCGCAGCACCCTCGCCGTCCGGGCGGCGCACGAGCTGAAGGACCAGTTCCGCGGCGCGTGCGTGGTGGACCTGCGGGGCGACAGCGCGGAGGAGTCGCCGCTGAGCACCCGTGACGCGTTGCTGCACCTGCTGAACCGGCTGGGCGCGCCCCGTGAACAGCTCCTGTTCCGTGAGCGTTCCTCGCAGGACCAGCAGGTCAGGCGGCTCGCCGAGCTGTACCACCAGCATCTGACCGGTCTGCCGGTGACGATCGTGCTGGACGACGCCAGCGACCTGGAGCAGGTGCGCACGCTCGTGCCGGAGCGCTCCGACAGCCTGGTGGTCGTCACCGCCCGCAAGCCCCTGGACCTGCCGGCCGACCTGCCCGCCTGGGTGCACCAGCTCGCGGTGGAACCACTGGCCGCGCCGGGCGCCGAGGAACTCCTGAAGGCGTCCGCCCAGGACGCGTCGGCCCCGTACGACGCCGAAGCCGCGGACGAAATCCGGGAGTTGTGCGGCGGGCTGCCGCTGGCGCTGCGCATCGCCGGCTCGTCCCTCGGCCCGCGCACTCCGCGCCGGCTCGCCACCGACCTGGCGGCGTACGGCCCGGTGGAGCCGGTCGAACGGGTGCTGTGGCTGCGCTACACCGACCAGCCGGACCCGGCGAGGCGGCTGCTGCGGCGGCTCGCCCTTGCGGGCCGCGCCTCGCTGGGGGCCGCCGCCGCGGCGGCCCTGCTCGCGACGGACGAGGCGGAGGCGACCCGCCATCTGCAGTCCCTGTCCCGCGCGGGTCTGATCGACCACGTCCGCGGCAGCCGCTACCGCCTGCACGATCTCGTACGGGCCTTCGCGCAGGCCCGTCTCCTCGACGAGGAGGATCCGGCCGAGCGCACGGCCGCGCAGGAACGTCTCATCGTGAACTACGGCGAGCTGGCCGACTCGGTGATCCGCCTGGTCGACGGCAAGACGTCCACGCGCGCGGACACGTCTTTCCAATCGAGCACGGTCGGGCCGCACGGGTTCACCTCGCTGGACGCGGCCCTGCGCTGGCTGGACGACGAGTCGAGCTTCATCACGGCGGCCCTGCGGCACGCGGAGGGCGTGAACCAGGAGGCGGTGCTGAACCTCCTGGGCGCCCTGTGCGACTACTGCCTGCTGCGCGGCGACCTCTACCGTCTGGGCGAGATCAGCGAGTTGACGCAGGCCGTCGACCAGGGGCTGCTGGTGCGTTCGGTCCAGTGGCGTACGGGCATCGCGGCCCGTCAGCTCGGCGAACTCGACAAGGCCCGTACGACCCTGACGTCGGTGGTCGACCTGTACTTCGAGGCCCATCACGACGCGGGCGCCGCGCGGGCGTTGTGTTCGCTCGGGATCACCCTCCACCACCAGGGCAACCTCACCGAGGCCGCCGTGAAGCTCCAGGAGGCCCTGGATCTGCAGGCCTCGCCCGCCCTCGCGGCGGACCGTGCCTGGACGATGCACGCGCTGGCGGCCGTGGAGCGCGACCGGGCGAGGCTGCGCGAGGCCCTCGACCTCCTCACCCGGGCCCTGGACCTGCACCGCGAGGGCGAGTCCGTGCACGGCGAGGCCTGGGCGCACTACCAGCTCGGCCAACTGGGCCTGCGCATGGGCGACGTACCGCGCGCCGAGTCCGAACTGCGCGACGCCCTCGACCTGTACGGCCGTACGCGCGACGCCCGCGGCGAGGCCTGGGCGCTGACCCAGCTGGCGCGGGCCCGGCTGGTCGACGGCGACCCGTCCCCCGCCGTGGACGGTCTGCGCCAGGCGGCCTCCCGCCACCGCGAGAACGAGGACGCCCGCGGCGAGGCCTGGACGGTGTACTACCTCGGCCAGGCGCTGGAGGAGACGGGCAACCTCGACCAGGCCGTCCGCGAGCTGGAGCGGTCCCGCACGATGTTCTCGCGCATCCGCGACGTCTACGGTCTGGCCTGCGCCCGCCACCACTCGGCACGGGTGACCCGCGACCAGCGCGCCGCGCAGACCGGCTCGCTGCGCAACTCCGGCTTCGCCCGCCAGCTCCTGGTGGACGCGCGCGCCGACTTCCAGCGGATCGGCGTAGCCCACGGGGAGGCCTGGACCTGCCTGGAACTGGCGGTGGTCGACGCGGGCAACGCCCGTACGCAGTCGGCGCTGGCCCTGTGCGACGAGGCGACCGCGCTCTTCGCCTCCTACGGCGACCGCCGCGGCGAGGACTGGGCCCGCTTCCTGCGCTGCACGCTCCTGCCGTACGCGTCCCCCGGCGGCGTCGAGGTGGGCACGGCCGTCGCCCAGGAGGAGCTGTCCCAGCTCTCCCGCACCGGCCACCCGTCCCGCGACGGAAAACTGGACGACTACATCGAGGCGTACCAGCTTCTCCTGGAACGAGGAGCGGACCTGGAGTCCGGCTGGCAGGCCTGGCGCCTGGGAATGGTCCCGAACCGGCACGCACGCGAGGTGATGGGAGTGCCGGTCTCGGCGGAGCGGACGTGACCGCCCCGTCCTCCGAGGGGACCCGCGGCTGGTCCCGGGGGCGTCCCGCGGGTGTGGCTGATCCGGCGATGCCTCCTGGGCATCACCGGATCAGGGCGCCGACGCGGTCGCGGTCGCGATGGTGGCCGCGATTGTGGTCGCGTCCGGGGCTCAGCCCTTCGCGGGCGAAGCCGTCCCCCCGGAACCGCTGCCGGAGCCGGTCGAGCCGGATGTCGCCTTGCCGGAGGGTTCCGCCTTCGGGTCGGCGTCCTCCTTGAAGTCGACCCTTGTCAGCTGCCGGTTCATGCTCTTCATCAGGCCCCAGACCGCCAGGGCCATCACCGCGAAGACGATGAAGCCGAGGACACCGGGGGTGACCTTGTTCTCGTCGACCTCCTTGGCGAGGGGGACGAGGTGCGTCAGTGCCAGGCTTGCGCTCATATCAGGCATTGTCGCGGATGCCCGCGAAGAGGTCGTCCTCGGGGAGGGATGTGTCGACGAGGGACTTCGCCAGCTCGTACTCCTCCGTCGGCCAGACCTCCTTCTGGAGCTCCATCGGGACGCGGAACCAGCCGCCCTCGGGGTCGATCTGCGTGGCGTGCGCGATGAGGGCCTTGTCGCGGATCTCGTAGAAGTCCGCGCACGGCACGTGCGTCGTCAGCGTGCGCTCGGTGCGCTCGAACTCGTCCCAGCGCTTGAGCCAGTCCCCGTACGGCGACTCCAGGCCCCGGTCCAGCATGGCGTGGTGCAGCGCCTCGGTGCGCGGGCGGTTGAAGCCCTGGTTGTAGTAGAGCTTCTGCGACCGGAAGGCCGGGCCGAACTCCGACTCCGGGTACTTCTCGGTGTCGGCCGCGCCCTCGAACGCCACCATCGAGATCTTGTGGGTCATGATGTGGTCGGGGTGCGGGTAGCCGCCGTTCTCGTCGTAGGTGGTGATCACCTGCGGACGGAACGAGCGGATCTTGCGGACCAGCTCACCGGCGGCCTTGTCGACGTCCTCCAGGGCGAAGCACCCCTCGGGCAGCGGCGGCAGCGGGTCGCCCTCGGGCAGGCCCGAGTCCACGAAGCCCAGCCATTCCTGCTTGACGCCGAGGATCTCGCGGGCCTCGTCCATCTCCTTCTTGCGCACCTCGTGGATGTGCTCCTCGACGTACGTGTCGCCCTGCAGCTTGGGGTTGAGGATGGAACCGCGCTCCCCGCCCGTGCAGGTCACGACCAGCACGTCCACTCCCTCGGACACGTACTTCGCCATGGTGGCCGCGCCCTTCGACGACTCGTCGTCGGGGTGGGCGTGCACGGCCATCAGTCGCAGCTGATCAGTCAAGACTCAATCCTCAGTAAGTCGGCGCCCCGGTGTGAAACGGCGCAATGCAAAGGGGTCGTCCCGTAGGGACGTCGATGAGGGGCGGCGGTCGGGTGACGAGTGGGAGCTTCTATAGTGACCGAATCGGCGGGCGAAAAATTCCGGGCCCCGGCTCCGCACACCCGCCCCGGAGAGGACGATCATGAGTACGGTGCAGCTGCCCGAGGGCCGTTACGGCCGCTCCGCGGACGAGCGTGCCGATCGCAAACTCAAGGTCATCGGTTCCGTGCTCGGAGTGGCCCTGCTCGCCCTGATCGGCTATTTCGCCTTCCACTACGTGGCCGGCAACAAGATCAGCGCCGAGGTCATCAGTTTCGACGCCTCGGACTCCGCCGTGAAGGTCCATCTTGAGGTCCGCAAGGACTCGGGTGTGACGGGCTACTGCACGGTCCGCTCCCAGGCCGAGGACGGCGCCGAGGTCGGCCGCGCGGACTTCCGGTTCGACCAGGACGCGACCCGCGTCGACAAGGTCCTCACGCTGCGCACGACGGCCCCCGGCACGACCGCGGAACTCCTCGGCTGCCACGCGGACTGAGCCGCGGGACGCCGTCACAGCCGGCCCTGCCCCACCGTGCGAGCCGTACGGCGCGGTGACCGCACCGGACCACACGCGACACTGACGGATGTCACTCCCGACAACTCCGCGCTGACCTGCGTGGACGTAATTCTGATGGCTTATGTCCTCCCCCTTCGGCCCGTGAATTGTTAGGCTCGTGGTTTCGCCCACCCGAGAAGGAACATTCTTCTGGGTAGGGCGATGCTTTGTATTCCCAGTACCTACGAGGAGCACCTGTGACCCAGACCAGCGAGAACGTCACCTGGCTGACCCAGGAGGCGTACAACCAGCTCAAGGCCGAGCTGGAGCACCTGTCTGGTCCTGCGCGCGCGGAGATCACGGCCAAGATCGCGGCTGCGCGCGAGGAGGGCGATCTGCGTGAGAACGGCGGGTACCACGCGGCCAAGGAGGAGCAGGGCAAGCAGGAGCTCCGGGTGCGCCAGCTGACCCAGCTCCTGGAGAACGCCAAGGTGGGCGAGGCTCCGTCGGCCGGTGGTGCGGTCGCGCCCGGCATGGTCGTCACCATCGCCTTCGACGGCGACGAGGACGACACGCTCACCTTCCTGCTCGCCTCGCGCGAATACGCGAGCTCCGACATCGAGACGTACTCGCCGCAGTCCCCGCTGGGCTCCGGTGTGAACGGCAAGAAGATCGGCGAGGACGCCCAGTACGAGCTGCCGAACGGCAAGCTCGCCTCGGTGAAGGTCCTCGAAGCCAAGCCGTACGCCGCGTAACCCCGTCCCCGGCGTCGCCCTGGCGAGCCCCCGGCGCCCGAGCGCCGGGGGCTTCTCCGTGCCCGGGCGCCGGAGGGCTCCCCCATGCCTGTCCGACCGGGTCCGCTCAGCCGTCCGCCTTGCGGTACTTGCGGACCGCCAGGGTGCGGAAGACGACGATGATCAGCACGGACCAGATCACCGAGGCCCAGACGGGATGCTGCATGGGCCAGGCATCGGACTCCACCACGCCCGGGTTGCCGAACAGCACGCGGCAGGCCTGCACCGTGGCGCTGAACGGGTTCCACTCGGCTATGTGCCGCAGCCAGGGAGTCATCTGGCTGGAGTCCACGAAGGCGTTCGAGATGAACGTCACCGGGAAGAGCCAGATGATCCCGCCCGAGGTCGCCGCCTCGGGGGTGCGCACGGACAGGCCGATCAGTGCGCCGATCCAGGTGAACGCGTATCCCAGGAGGAGCAGCAGGGCGAAGGCGGCCAGGACCCTGGCCGCGTTGGTCGGCTCCGCGGAACCGGTGCGCCAGCCCACGAGCAGCGCGACGACCGCGAGGACGAGCAGGGTGATGGCCGTCTGGACGAGGTCGGCGACGGTCCGGCCGGTCAGCACCGCGCCGCGGGCCATCGGCAGGGAGCGGAAGCGGTCGACGAGCCCCTTCTGCATGTCGTCCGCGATACCGGCGGCCGATCCCGCGGTGGCGAACGTGACGGTCTGCGCGAAGATGCCCGCCATCAGGAAGTTCTTGTAGACGTCCGGGTCGGTGGTGCTCCCGATCTGCATCGAGCCGCCGAAGACGTACGTGAACATGACCACGAACATCACCGGCTGGATGATCCCGAACAGGATCATCTCGGGGATCCTGGTCATGCGGATCAGGTTGCGCTTGGCGACGACCAGGGAGTCCCGGACGGACTGCCCGAGGGAGCCTCCCGGGGCCGGGGTCGCGGTGCGCACGGCATCGGTGACGGCGCTCATTTGGCGGCCTCCTTCTTGCGCTTGGATCCCCTGGACCCCTTGGATCCCTTGAGTCCGTCGGTGTCGGCGTCCTCGCCGTTCTCCGTGTCCTTCTGCTCGGCGAGGTGGCCGGTCAGGGAGAGGAACACGTCGTCGAGCGTGGGGCGGCGCAGACCGATGTCGTCGATCTCGATACCGCGGGCGTCCAGCTCACGGATGACCTCCGCGAGGAGCTTCGCGCCGCCGGAGACGGGCACGGTGAGCCGGCGGGTGTGGTCCTCGACGGCGGTCTCGCCCTTGCCGAAGCCCCGCAGGACCTCGGCCGCGGTCGCGATGTGCTCGCGGTCGTGCACCACGACCTCCACGCGCTCGCCGCCGGTGCGGGCCTTGAGCTGGTCGGAGGTGCCGCGGGCGATGACCTTGCCGTGGTCGACGACGCAGATGTCGTGCGCGAGGTGGTCGGCCTCTTCGAGGTACTGGGTGGTCAGCAGCAGCGTCGTACCGCCGGAGACCAGCTGCTTGATGACCTCCCACAGCTGCTGGCGGTTGCGCGGGTCGAGGCCGGTGGTCGGTTCGTCCATGAACATGACCGGCGGCGAGACGACGAGGGCCGCCGCGAGGTCGAGCCGGCGGCGCATACCGCCGGAGTAGGTCTTGGCCGTGCGGTCGGCGGCCTCCGTGAGATTGAACTGCTCCAGGAGCTCGACCGCGCGGACCTTCGCCTGCTTGGCCCTCATCTGGTAGAGCTGGCCGACCATGTGGAGGTTCTCACGGCCCGTCAGGTACTCGTCGACCGCGGCGAACTGGCCGGACAGACCGATCGAGCGCCGTACCTCGTTCGGGTGCTTCAGTACGTCGATGCCCGCGACGACGGCTTTGCCGCTGTCGGGCCGGAGCAGGGTGGTGAGGCAGCGGACCGCGGTGGTCTTGCCCGCGCCGTTCGGTCCGAGCAGGCCGAGGACCGTGCCCTCCGGGACATCGAGATCGACGCCGTCCAGAGCCCTTACGTCGCCGAAGGTCTTCACCAGGCCTTCGGCGTAGATGGCGCCTGGCATGTGAGTCTCCCAAGTGGTTGGGGATCCAGTGAAAAGAGATCAGTGGGCGACTATTTTCGCCCGCTTTGCGCCGCCGGGCGAGCGAATATCGCACCTCGCCCCCGGCGGCCCGTGAGGAGAGACACACCATAACGCGATGTATCGCGTTTCCTCAAGTGATTTTCCCGGCTCGGTTTCCCATGCGTTCCTCCCCCGTCGCGCCCCCGTCCGACCTCAGTCGATGACCGTGTAGCCCGCCCGCCGCAGTGCCGAGTTCACCTCGGCGCAGTGCTCTGGGCCCTTCGTCTCCAGGTGCAGCTCGACCTCCACCTCCGTGAGCCCGAGCCGCGGATCGGTCCGTACGTGACTCACATCGAGGACGTTAGCGTCCACCACTGACAACACCCCGAGAAGCGTGGCCAGGGCCCCGGGCCGGTCCGTCAGCCGCAGCGTGACCGCGAGGTAGCGGCCGTTCGCGGCCATGCCGTGCCGCAGGATGCGCTGCATCAGCAGCGGATCGACGTTTCCGCCGGACAGCAGCGCGACGACCGGGCCCTCGAAGGCCTGCGGCTCGCTCATGATCGCCGCGACCGGGCTCGCGCCAGCCGGCTCGACGACCAGTTTGGCCCGCTCAAGGCAGAGCAGCAGCGCACTGGACAGCGCGTCCTCGGAGACCGTACGGATCTCGTCCACCAGGTCGCCGATGATCCCGAACGGCACGTCCCCGGGCCGGCCGACCTTGATCCCGTCGGCCATCGTCGCCGGATTCTCGACCGACACCGGGCGCCCGGCCGCCAGCGAGGGCGGGTACGCGGCCGCGCCCGCCGCCTGCACGCCCACGATCCGCACGTCCGGCCGCAGCGCCTTCACCGCGACCGCGACGCCCGCGGCGAGCCCGCCACCGCCGATGCCGACGACGATCGTGCGTACCTCGGGGCACTGCTCCAGGATCTCCAGGCCCACCGTGCCCTGCCCGGCGATGATGTCCGGGTGGTCGAAGGGATGGATGAAGACGGCGCCCGTCTCGGCCGCGTACTCCTGCGCGGCGGCCAGCGTCTCGTCCACCACCGTGCCGTGCGTACGCACCTCGGCGCCGTAGTGCATGGTCGCCGCGACCTTGGGCAGCGGGGCGCCCGACGGCATGAACACCGTGGAGTGCACCCCGAGCAGCGAGGAGGCCAGAGCCACGCCCTGCGCGTGGTTGCCCGCGCTCGCCGCGACCACTCCGGCCGCCCGTTCCTCGGGGAGGAGCCCGGCGATCCGCACGTACGCGCCGCGCAGTTTGAACGAACCGGTGCGCTGGAGGTTCTCGCACTTGAGGTGGACCGGCGCGCCCACCAGGCCGGACAGGTGCCTGCTGCCCTCCATGGCCGTCATCCGTGCCACGCCGGAGAGCATCTTCTGCGCGCCGCGCACATCGTCGAGGGTCACCGGCGGCAAGGGGTCGGCCGTGCGATAGCTCATGACCGCCAGTCTCGCAGTTCACACCGCGCCCCACCGTCCGTGACCAACGTCCGAGACCGGTTTGCCCAGCGCCCGTACGGCCCGCCGCCCGTCCGCGTACTCTGTCCCCCAACCCAAGCCAGCCCCACGCATGAATAGAGCCCCCGGCCATGCCCACAACACCTGGAATGTCGATGGACATGACGACCGTCGGTGACACCGGTCTTCTCGAAACACTGCAGCACGAGGTCGCGGTGTTCGCCCGCCGTGCCGAACAGACCCGGCTCGGCGGGGTCGGCCAGGTGCGCAACTCCATGGACCGCGCCGCCTACCTGCTGCTCAACCGCCTCGACAAGGAGGGGCCGATGGGCGTCAAGGCGCTCGCCGCGAGCATGGGCATCGACTCGTCGACGGTCACCCGGCAGGTGGCCCCGCTGGTCGACACCGGCCTCGTCAAGCGCACCTCCCACCCGGAGGACGGGCGTGCAGTGGTGCTGCAGCTGTCGCCGCGCGGACTCTCCCGTCTGGACGAAGTACGTTCCTCCAGGCGCCAGTTGATGGCGGAACTGACCCAGGAGTGGTCGCCCGAGGAGCGCGAGGCCTTCTGCACGCTGCTCACCCGCTTCAACGTGGCGCTCTCCACCCGCATGGCCGCGTCGCCGTCCGTGGAGGCACCGGCGACCTCCTGACCGCGCGTACGCCGCCGTACGCCACCCGTCACCGCCCCGGGTCGGGCCGTGCCCGGACCGATCCGGCCGCACCGGCTGGTGCCGGCCTCTTGACCAGGGGCCCGCGCCTGGCCTCATATGAAGTCGGGCCCCGGCGCACGCGGCAGTGCACGGCGTACGTCTCCAGGGCCCGCTTTTCCCACGGGGAGGCGCGGTGCGAGAGCGGCAGGCGTCCCGGAACGCCCGCCGTGCCCGGGAGTTCGAGGTGTTCGTGGCGGGCGCGGCAGGGCGGTTGCTGCATGCCGCCACACTGCTCACCGCGGAGCCCCCGGACGACAACCCGCGCGCGCGGCGCCTGATCACCGCGGCCCTGGCCCACACGTACGCCGTCTGGGACCGCCTGCACGGCGAGGACCCGTATGACCGGACCCGGCAGTATCTGGCGGTGCGCTTCGCGCGCGGGGCCTGGCACCAGTACGGCGGCCTCGGCCGGCCGTACCCCCGTGGCCGCCCCGCTCCCGACAGCGCCCTGCGCCACCTCACCCCTCAGGAACGGCTGATCCTCGTGCTGCGCATGTACGAGGGCGTCGCCGAGGAGCAGGCCGCCGCGCTGCTGGGGCTGCCCACGGAACGCGTACGGGCGATCTGTGCCCGCGCGATGGCCACGCTGCTGCATCCGCCCCGGCAGGCCGCCCCGCCGGTCGCGAAAGTGGTGCCTTCATGAGCCCCGTCAACCGCAGGGAGGCCGATGTCCGGCGCATTCTGGAGGAACCGCAGCCGCCCGTACCGCCGGATCTGTACACGGAGGCCGTCCGCAGGGGCGGGCGCATGCTGCGCCGCCGGACGCTCGCCCGGCGGCTGATGTGGCTGGTGCTGCTCGCGGCGACCGTGGCCCTCGTGGTGTGGCTGTCGGTCGCCCAGCCGTGGGTGGAGCCGCCGTCGCAGACGACTCCACCGCTGACCGGCTGGTGAGAGGGCAGGCGGCAGGCTTTGCGGGGGCCGCAGCCTTCGAAAGGGCCGCCTGAGTCCTCACCCCTTCCCGGTCGGGCTATCCGAGGGCCTGCTTGAGGTCCTCAAGGAGGTCGTCGACGTTCTCGATCCCCACGGAGAGGCGTACGAGATCGGCGGGGACCTCTAGGAGGGACCCGGCCACGGACGCGTGCGTCATCCGCCCCGGGTGCTCGATCAGGGACTCGACGCCGCCCAGGGACTCGCCCAGGGTGAACACCTTGGCGCGGTTGCAGACCTCGACGGCCGCCTCCTCGCCGCCCTCGACCTGGAAGGAGACCATGCCGCCGAACGACCGCATCTGCTTGGCGGCGGTCTCGTGGCCGGGGTGCTCCGGAAGGCCCGGGTACAGGACGCGCGTCACGCGCGCGTGCCGCGTGAGCATCTCGGCGACCTTGCCGGCGTTCTCGCTGTGCCGGTCCATCCGGACGGGGAGCGTCTTGATGCCGCGCAGCACCAGCCAGGCGTCCATCGGGCCGGCCACCGCGCCCATCGCGTTCTGGTGGTAGGCGAGCTCCTCGCCGAGCTCCTGGTCGGCGACCACGAGGGCGCCGCCGACGACGTCGGAGTGGCCGCCCATGTACTTGGTGAGCGAGTGCACGACGACGTCCGCGCCGAGCGCGAGCGGCTGCTGGAGGTAAGGGCTGGCGAAGGTGTTGTCGACGACCAGCTTCGCGCCGGCCTCCCGCGCGACGTGCGAGAGCGCGGCGATGTCCGTGATGCCCAGCAGCGGGTTGGAGGGCGTCTCCACCCAGACGGCCTTGGTCTTCGGGGTGATGGCGGCCCGTACGGCCGCGGGGTCGCTGGTGTCGGCGACCGACCACTCCACCCCCCACCGCGAGACGACCTTCGCGAAGAGGCGGAACGTACCGCCGTACGCGTCATTGGGGATGACCACGTGGTCGCCGGGACTGAGCAGCGTACGCAACAGGCAGTCCTCGGCCGCCAGTCCGGATGCGAACGCGAGCCCGCGGCGACCGCCCTCCAGGGCCGCGAGGTTCTCCTCCAGCGCGGTCCTCGTCGGGTTGGCGCTGCGGCTGTACTCGTAGCCGCCGCGCAGACCGCCGACGCCGTCCTGCTTGTAGGTCGAGACCTGGTAGATCGGCGGGACGACCGCGCCGGTGAGGGGATCGGCGGTGTTGCCCGCGTGGATCGCCACGGTTTCGAAGTGCTGACTGATGTGCCTGTCGCTCATGGGCACCGAGGGTAGTGCGCCCGCGGGCATGATGACGGCGGACGTCCACCGCCTGGCCCGAGTCCCTCGCCGGAGTTCCCGGTGGAACCGCCCCCTCCGGCCCTACTCCGGCCTTAATCCGGCCTTCGGCGAAGGTTTTCCACAGGAGCCGCCGCCCTGGTTGGCCAATTGTCGGACGCGTCTGGTTCGCTTGTGGCATGGAAATTCTCTGGGTCCTGATCGCGCTGCTCATGATCGGGTTCGTCGTCGGGCCGATCGTGAATCGCCGGCGTGCCGGTGGAATACAGCAGGTCGCCCCCGGCGACCCGGACGCCGCGGACCCGGCGAACTACGGCTTCCTTCGGCAGGAGGAGCTGGACATCCGCATGCCCGGCCCCGACCAGGACCTGCTGGAGGTCCTGGACCTGGTGCAGCGCAGCCAGGACTACCGCGCCGCGTCACAGCTCCTGGCGGGTACGGAGGCGGAGGGCGAGCGGCGCTGGCAGCGCGTCCAGGCCTTCGCGGGGGCCGCGTCGCTGGAACTGCAGCAGCGTCCCGGCGGGGTGAGCGACAACCCCGGCGGGCAGTGGCTGCGGGTGTGGCGGGCCGAGCAGCCCAAGGACGCGGGCGGCGCGGCGGTGCACGCGGAGTTCCTGGTGCAGCAGGCGTGGCGTACGTCGTCTCCGGGGACGGACGAGTTCCGGATCATCATGGAGGAGGCGCGGGCGGCCTGCGGTGACGCGGCGCTGCTGGCTCCGGGCGACCCGATCCCGTACATCATCGAGCTCTCCGTGGCCCGCGGGCTCGCCTATTCGCAGCCGGAGTTCGAGAAGCTCTGGCTGAAGATCCTGGACCGGGACGCCGCCCACATGGGGGCGCATCTGGCGGCGCTGCACTACTGGTGCGAGAAGTGGCACGGCTCGCGGGAGACGGCGTACTCGTTCGCGGAGGCGGCCGCGGCACGCGCTCCCCGGGGTTCCCTGCTCGCCGCCATGCCGCTCTTCGCGGTCTTCGAGCACCTCCCCGAGGTGAACCTCGTCAGCGGCTTCTACCAGAGCGAGGTCGTGACCAAGGCGGTCCACGGCGCGCTCTTCGCGGTCCACGCGGCCCGCCCGGACGACCCGATGCTCGCCCACGTCCGCCACCTGCTGGTCTTCTTCCTGGTACGCGGCGAGCGCTGGGCGGAGTCGATGAACCAGCTGGTGCATGTCGACGGCCACGTGGGCGCCCTCCCCTGGACCCTGACACCCGACCCGGCAGCGGACTACGCGGTGTACCGGGCCCTGTCGGTGGCGGGCTACGAGGCGAACGGGGGAAGCCCGGCGACGCTCCCGCACTGAACACGACCGGGGCCCGCCCGAACCGGTGGGCTTCCCGCCCCGGCGAAAATCAGTGGCCGCCCGAACCGGCCGACCTCACGCTGTACGCCATGGAAGAACCGCGACACAGGATCCGTGCGGCCCACTCGGAATCCACGATCACCGTCTACCAGGCGTACTCCCCGGAAATCGCCCTGCCAGCCGTCCGAGACGGGCGTTTCCCCGCCGCGTGGAGGCGGGACAGGATGACGTGGGTCATCAAGCTGCCTTCGCAGCCCTCTGCCGCCATGTGACCCGTGGGGGATGCCAGCGGCTGCGCCCGGAGTGCCGGTCAGGGACACAGGTGGGCCAGGAGTTCTGCACTGGCGGGGTACTCCTGTTCCTGGGGGAGCAGTCGGGCAGCTGAGTCCGGTTCGCCGTCCCTGACGAGTGCGTGGATCTCGTGGGCGAGCGGGGTGACGTCGCTGATGGACGCGATCCACTCGTCCGCGTAACGCGACGATGCCTCACCCGAGAGCCCCAGTTGCAGCGAGCGGTACGGCAGGGGATGCAGGCGCAGATCGCGTTCGGGATCCCACTGGACACGGGACGGTGCGTTCTTGAGGTCACGCTGCCAGGTGTCGCGATCGGGGTGCAGTCCGCGGACGTAATGCGATAGGCAGGCATGGCGCAGCGCCCAGTCGAAGCCGTCGCGAGTGATCTCGACGGCGAGGACGGTCTCCTGACTGTCCTTCATGCCCCAGCCGGAGCGGTACATCATCCACATGAAACTGGGCTTGATCCACGTCATGCGGTCAGGCTTCCATGCGGCTGGAAAGCGGCCGTCTCGGACGGCAGGCTGTCCGATCTCAGGGGAGTACGCCTGGTAGACGGTGATCGTGGA
>NZ_JBHWZP010000134.1:0-24072 GCF_042728395.1 Streptomyces sp. NPDC060205 | reverse complement strand
AGGGCGACTGCCGGGTGGGTGAGCTGCCGGTGCTGTCGGCGGGTGAGCGTGAGCTGGTGACGGAGGGGTGGAACGCGTCGTCGGTCGAGTTGCCGTTGGTGCGTGGGGCGCATGAGCTGATTGGCGAGCGTGCGGTGGCGACCCCGGATGCCGTGGCTGTTGTCGCAGGCGGGGAGTCGGTCACGTACGGCGGGTTGATGGCACGGTCCAACCGTCTGGCGCATCACCTGCGCGGTCTGGGTGTGGGCGCCGAGTCGGTGGTGGGACTGTGCCTGCCGCGCGGGATCGACATGGTCGTGGCGATGGTCGCGGTGTGGCAGGCGGGTGGGGCGTATCTGCCGCTCGACCCTGAATACCCGGCTGACCGGCTGGAGTTCATGCTGGCGGATGCGGGTGTGCAGGTCGTGGTGGGCGAGCGTTCCCTGGTGGAGGGGCTGCCCGTCGGGCAGGGTGTGTGGCTCGACGACCCGGCCGTACGGGACACCCTTGCGTCCCTGCCGTCGGAAGCACCCGAGACAAGTCTGACCGCTGACCAGCTCGCCTACGTGATTTACACGTCGGGTTCGACGGGGCGGCCGAAGGGTGTGCAGGTCGGGCACGGCAGTGTGGTGGGCATGGTGTCGGCGCTGGCTCCGGTCCTCGGTGCGGGACCGGGAACGCGGATGCTGCAGTTCGCCTCCTTCAGCTTCGACGCGGCCGTGCTGGATGTGGCGGTGACGCTCGCTTCCGGCGGTGTTCTCGTCGTCGCAACGTCGGAGGAGCGAGCCGAAGCGGCCCAGCTCACGTCGATGCTGCGGGCGGAGGCTGTGCGTGCGGCGAGTGTCGTCCCGTCCCTGCTGGGTGTCCTGGACCCGGAGGGCGTGTCGGGGCTGCGGACGCTGTTGCTGGGGGCGGAGCGGCTGACGGAGCCGGTGGCGCGCGCCTGGTCGGCTGGTCGGCGGTTGGTGAATACGTATGGGCCGACGGAGTCGACGGTCATGGTGACCACTGGTGTCGTGGACCCGGACCTCCTCACGGGTGCGCCTGCGATCGGCTCCCCGGTGGCCAACGCCCGTCTGTACGTTCTCGACGACCGGCTGAACCCGCTCCCGGTGGGGGTGGCCGGTGAGGTGTACATCGCGGGTCCGCAGGTGGCCCGCGGGTACCGCGGTCGCCCGGACCTGACGGCGGAGCGGTTCGTGGCCGACCCCATGGCCGGCGACGGCAGCCGCATGTATCGCTCGGGTGACCGGGCGCGCTGGCTGCCGGACGGGCAGCTCGACTTCGTCGGCCGGGCCGACGGCCAGGTCAAGGTGCGCGGTTTCCGTATCGAGCCGGGTGAGATCGAGGCCGTCCTGATCGGCCACCCGCAGGTTCGTTCCGCGGTCGTCGCCGCTTTCGGTGACGTCGAGGACCGCCGCCTGGTGGCCTACCTGGTCCCCGCCGATCTGACGGCCGGCATCCCCTCCGTCGCCGACCTGCGCGCATACGCGGGCAGTCGGCTGCCCGCCTTCATGATCCCGTCCGGGTTCGTGGAACTCGCAGCCCTGCCGCTGACCCCGAACGGCAAGCTCGACCGTGCCGCCCTGCCCGACCCCGACAGCGCCTGGGCGGATGCGGCGGGGGAGTTCGTCGCGCCGCGTTCCGAAGTGGAGCGGGTCCTGGCGGAGGTGTGGGCTCAGGTTCTGGGTGTGGAGCGGGTCGGGGTCGAGGACAACTTCTTCGAGCTCGGTGGCGACTCCATCATCAGCATCCGCGTCGCCGCGAAGTGCCGCGAGCGAGGTGTCCACGTGACGGTGGCGCAGCTGTTCAGCCACCAGACCGTCGCCGCGCTGGCCCCGTTCGCCACGAGCGAGAGCCTGGCGGAAGCCGAACAGGGGCTCGTCGTCGGCGACTTCCCGCTCACTCCGATCCAGCGGAACTTCCTGGACCGCGACATGCCGCGGCCTGCGCACTTCAACCAGTCGGTCGTCCTGAAGGCCGCCGGACCCGTCGACCCCGACATCCTGCGACGGGCCCTGCACGCGCTGGTCGAGCAGCATGACGCGCTGCGATCCCGGTTCGTGCGGGAGGAGGGCCGGTGGACCGGCCGCATCCTGGCCGCCGAGCCGGCCGACCTGCTCTCCACGATCCACGCCCCCGGCCCGGACGCCGACGCGGAGGTCGAAACCGACGCCGAAGCCGATGCCGAACGGCAGTTCCTGGACGACCGCGCCACCGAGATCCAGGCCGGCCTCGACCTGACCGACGGCCCCCTCCTGCGCGCGGCGCTCCTCGACCGCCGCGACGGCGACGGTGACGGTGGCGGTGACGGCGACGGTGACGGTGACGGTGACGAGATACTCCTCGTCATCCACCACCTCGTCGTGGACACGGTCTCCTGGCCCGTGCTCATCGAGGATCTCGATGCCGCGTATCGACAGGTCGAGCAGGGTGCCACCGTCGTGGAGCTGCCCGCCAAGACGACCTCGTTCCCGCACTGGTCGCAGCGCCTGGCAGAGCTCGCGGTGTCGCCGGAGCTCGCGCTCGAAGCCCCCCACTGGCGGCAGGCGGAGGCAGCGGTCGTTCCGCTGCCGCGCGACCACGACGGCCCGAACCGGAACGCCTCGGTGCGCAACCTGCGCCTGTTCCTGGACGCCGGGCTGACCGAGCAGCTGCTGCGCGAGGTGCCGGCCGCGTACCGGACGCAGATCGACGATGTGCTGCTGAGCGTGCTGGGTGCGGTGTTCACCGAGTGGACCGGCACACGGTCCGTCGTGGTGGACGTGGAAGGCCATGGCCGCGAGGACGTCGGCGCGGACGTCGACGTGTCCCGTACGGTCGGCTGGTTCACCAGCGTCCACCCGGTGGAACTCACCGGGCCGCCGGCCGACGGTGATCTCGGCGCGCTCCTGCGCCGCACCAAGGAGTACCTGCGGGGCATCCCGCGCAAGGGACTGGGCTACGGCCTCCTGCGCCACCTCACCGACTGGATCCCGCAGGAGCGCACCGAGGTCAGCTTCAACTACCTCGGCCAGTCCGGCCGCCGCCCCGACGAGACCACCCAGACCACCCAGACCACCCAGGTCATCCAGACCACCCAGGTCACCCAGACCACCGAAGGCGCCCACGGACATGCCGCCGGCGCCCCGGCCCTCCGCTTCCGTCCCACCGGCCGTTCCCTCGGCGACTCCCAGTCCCAGGACGGCACCCGCGCGTACCTGATCGAGGTCAACAGTCAGGTGGCCGACGGCCGCCTGGAGATGGTGTGGACGTACGGCGCCGAGGTGCACGACGAGGCGACCGTCGCGCGCCTCGCGCAGCGCTACGCCGACGTCCTGGCCGACCTCGTCGCGTACTGCTGCCGCCCCGACGCCGGCGGGCACACGCCCTCCGACTTCCCCCTCGCGACGCACCTCGACCAGGCCACGCTCGACCGTGTCGCCCGGAGCCTGCCCACCGAGATCGAGGACGTCTACCCGCTCACCGCCCTCCAGCAGGGCATGCTCTTCCACACCAGCCTGTCCTCCGCCCCCGGCATGTACTGGGCGCAGAACGGCCTCCTCCTCGAAGGCGAACTGGACCTCGATGCCCTCACGCGGGCGTGGGAGCTGGTGTTCTCGCGGCACGAGGTGCTGCGTACCGCCGTCGTCTCCGAGGGGGTGCCGCAGCCGCTCGCGGTCGTCTCCCGCACCGTGCCCGTCCCTCTGGAGGTGCTGGACCTCTCCGCGCTCGACGAGGAGGAGCGGCGGCACGCGATCTCCGCGTACCTGGAGGCCGACTGGGCGCGCGGCGCGGACTTCACCGCGCCCACGCTCGTGCGGATCACGGTGATCAGGCTCGCCGACGACCGGCACCAGCTCCTGTGGAGCTACCACCACCTGCTCCTCGACGGCTGGAGCATCCCCATCGTCCTGGGCGAGGTCCTGCAGGCGTACCGCGCCCACCGCGCGGGCGAGGCGCGACCGGTGCTCGCCGCGCGCGCCCCGTTCCGGAACTTCGTCTCCTGGGTCGCCGGACAGGACCTGGACGAGGCCCGCGGATACTGGCGTGACTACCTCGCCGGGGTCACCGAGCCGGTCACCCTCGGCGTGGAGCACGCCACCGGGCAGCAGGGGCGGGACGAGCGGCAGGTGCCGCTGCCGGACGAGGTCGCCGCATCGGGCCTCGCCGACTTCGCGCGCCGCCACCGGCTCACCCTCAACACGGTGGTGCAGGGCGCCTGGTCGCTGGTGCTCGGCCTGTACGCGGGCTCCGACGACGTGGTGTTCGGTACGACGTCCTCCGGCCGTGGCGGACAGATCGACGGCATGGACTCCATGGTCGGCCTGCTGATCAACACCACGCCCGTACGGGCCCGGATCGACCGCGACCGGCCCGTGGTGGAGTGGCTGGCCGCACTGCAGGACCAGCAGGTGCGGGCCCGCAAGTACGAGCAGACTCCGCTGACCACGATCACCGAGTGCAGTGCGCTCGCCCCGGGACAGCCGCTCTTCAACACGCTGTACGCGTTCGAGAACTACCCCGACCAGGCACGGGTCGAGGGCGGTGAGGGCGGCGCGTACACGGACGACGACGGGCTGCGGGCCGCCGCCAACTACGGGCGCGACCAGTCCAACTACCCCCTGGGTGTGATCGCCTCCTCCGCGCGGGAGCTGGTGGTGCGCCTGTCGTACGACCGTGCGCACTTCGACGACGCCACCATGGAGCGGATGGCCGGCCACCTGGCGACGGTCCTGACGGCCGTCGCCGCGGACTCCGGGCAGCGGCTCGGTGACCTGCCCGTCCTGACCGAGGCCGAGCGTGACCGGCTGGTGCGGGAGTGGAACGACACCGCCGGCCCCGTGTCCGCCGCGGCCGGAGTGCACGAGTTGGTGGCCGAGCGGGCCGCGGCGGACCCCGACGCGACCGCCCTCGTCTCCGGTGAAGTGTCGCTGAGCTACGCCGAGTTGACGGCGCGCGCCGCCCGTCTTGCCCGTCGCCTGCGGGACGCGGGGGTCGGGGCCGAGTCCGTGGTCGCCGTGTGCCCCGAGCGCGGCGTCGACTGGGCCGTCATGGTCCTCGCGGTGTGGCAGGCCGGAGCGGCCTACCTTCCGCTGGACCCGCAGTACCCCGCCGAGCGCCTGCAGTTCATGCTCGCCGACAGCGGCGCCACCGTGCTCGTCGGCCACCGCTCCGTCGGGTCCGAACTCGTGGCCGCCGCCGTCGGGCTCGACACCGTCGTGTGGCTGGACGACCCGGACACCCGTACGGCGCTCGCCGCGCTGCCCGCCGCACCGCCCGCGGTGCCGGTCCTGGCGGACCAGCTCGCGTACGTGATCTACACCTCCGGTTCCACAGGCCGGCCGAAGGGCGTCCACCTGTCCCACCGCGGGCTGGTGAACCTCGTCGCGGCGCAACAGGCCGCGCTGGGCAGCGGCCGCGACGACACCGTGCTCGGTTTCGCTCCGTTCAGCTTCGACGCCTCGGTGTGGGAGCTGGTCATGGCGCTGGCCGTCGGCGCGACCCTGGTCGTGGCCGAGGCGCCGGACCGTGCCGACCCGGCCCGGCTCGCCTCCCTCGTCACCCGCGCCGGGGTGAGCGTGGCGACCGTACCGCCGTCGCTGCTTGAGGCGCTGACGCCCGGCGACCTGGACGGCGTGACCACGCTGGTGACCGCGGGCGAGCGGCTCGACGCCAACCTGGCCGCCGCGTGGCGGCAGCGCCACCGGCTGTTCAACGCCTACGGGCCGTCCGAGACCACCGTCTGTGCGAGCGTCGCGGAGGTCGATGACCCGGCCGCGAACGGCGCGCCGCCGATCGGCGCCCCGGTCCTCAACGCCGGCGTGTACGTCCTGGACGCGTCCCTGCGCTGCGTGCCCGTCGGTGTCCCCGGTGAACTGTTCGTCGGCGGACCGCAGTTGGCGCGCGGCTACGGCAGACGACCGGCGCTGACCGCCGAGCGGTTCGTGGCCGACCCGTTCGCCGCCGACGGCTCCCGGCTGTACCGGACCGGCGACCGGGTGCGGTGGTCGGCGGACGGGCAGCTCCACTTCCTGGGCCGCGCGGACGACCAGGTGAAGGTGCGCGGCTACCGCATCGAACCGCTGGAGATCGAGGCGGCGCTCACCGCGCACCCCGGCGTCCGGGCGGCGGTCGTCGGCGCGTTCGGGGACGGCTCGGACCGCCGGCTCGTCGCCCACGCCGTCCCGGCCGACCACGCGGAGGGTCTGCCACCCGTCGCCGAGCTGCGCGCCTTCGCGGGCGAGCGGCTGCCCGAGTTCATGGTCCCGTCGGTGTTCGTGGAGCTCGCCGAGCTGCCGCTGACCCCGAACGGCAAGACCGACCGGGCGGCGCTGCCCGAGCCCGCCGGATTCCGGACCGGGAGCGGTGGCCGGTACGTCGCACCCGCCACGGCCACCGAGGAACTGCTCGCCGACGTGTGGGCGCGCGTGCTCGGCGTGGAGCGGGTCGGTGTCCTCGACGGCTTCTTCGAGCTGGGCGGCCACTCCCTGCTGGCCACCCAGGTCGTCTTCAGGGTCCGCGAGATGTTCTCGGTGGAACTCCCGCTGGCCGCCCTGTTCGACCGGCCGACGGTACGGGCCCTGGCCGCGCTCGTCGACGGCGCCGCCCGGGACGCCGCGCCGCCGGTGACGCCCGTGGCGCGGGACGCGGCCCTGCCGCTGTCGTTCGCGCAGCAGCGCCTGTGGTTCCTCGACCAGCTCGACCCCGGATCGGTCGACTACAACATGTCCACCCGTCTGCGGTTCGCCGACGAGCTGGACGTCGCCGCCCTCGGCGCCGCCCTGGACGCGCTCGTGGCCCGCCACGAAGTCCTGCGGACCCGCCTCGTCGCCGGTGCGGACGGTGTGGCGCAGCAGGTCGTCGACCCCGCGGCCGGTCTGCCCCTGCCGGTCGTGGACGTGTCCGGCGCCGCCGACCCGCAGGACGCCGCCGACCGGCTGATCGGCGCCGACGGCCTGACGCCCTTCCACCTGGCGGACGGCCCCCTCGTCCGCGCCACCCTGCTGCGCCTGGCCCCGGACGACCACGTCCTGAGCCTGGCCATGCACCACGTCGTCTTCGACGAGTGGTCGGACCGGATCGTCCGGCACGAACTGTCCGCGCTGTACGAGGCGTTCCGGGCCGGCGAGCCCGACCCGCTGCCGCCGCTCGCGGCCCAGTACGCGGACGTCGCGGCCTGGCAGCGGCAGTGGCTGACCGGCAGTGTGCTCGACGAGCAACTCGACTACTGGCGCGACCGGCTGGACCGGGCCCCGGTCCTTGAACTGCCCACCGACCTGCCGCGCCCCCAGGTGCGTTCCACCGCGGGTGCCGTCACCCGCTTCAGCATCGCGCCGGACACCGCGGAGGCGCTGCGCGCGCTGTCCCGCGAGAGCGGCACGACGATGTTCATGACGCTGCTCGCCGCGTTCAGCGTCCTGCTCGGGCGCTACGGCGACACGGACGACGTCGCGATCGGCACGCCCGTCGCGAACCGCTCGCTCGCCGAGGCCGAGGACCTGATCGGCTTCTTCGTCAACACGCTGGTCATGCGCACCGACCTGTCCGGCAACCCGTCCTTCACCGAGCTCCTCGGACGGGTGCGGGAGACGGCACTCGGCGCGTACCGGCACCAGGACCTGCCGTTCGACCGGCTCGTCGACGCGCTCGTCGCCGAACGCGACCGGTCCCGCAACCCGCTGACCGACGTCATGTTCAGCTACGTGCCCCGGGAGCCGGGCGACCCCGGCGACCAGGGCCCCGGCCCGGTGCGTACGACGGCCGTCACCGGAACCGGCCCCGAGCCCGTCCCCGTGAAGTTCGACCTGGTCCTGACCCTGGCCGACGACAACGGCGCACTGTCCGGTGAACTCCAGTTCAGCACCGCGCTGTTCGAGTCCGCGACCGTCGAGCGGATGGCCGCGCACCTGATCACCCTCCTCGAAGGCATCGCGACCGACGCGGAACAGCACGTGGCCGAGGTGACACTGCTGCCCGGGGCGGAGCGCCGGCTGCTCGTCGATGAGTGGAACGACACCGCCGCGGACCTGCCGCCCACCGGCGGCCTGCACGAGCTGATCGCCGCGCAGGCGGCCGCTACACCCGACGTCGTGGCGGTCCTGGCGGGCGAGCAGTCCCTCACGTACAGCGCGCTGATGGCCCGCGCGAACCGGCTGGCCCACCGCCTGCGCCTGGCCGGCGTGGGCCCGGAGTCCGTCGTCGCACTCTGCCTGGACCGCTCCGCCGACATGGCGGTCGCCGCGCTGGCGGCCTGGCAGGCCGGGGCGGCGTACCTGCCCCTCGACCCCGCCTACCCGCTGGAGCGTCGCCGGTTCATGATGAGCGACACCGGCGCGTCGGCGCTCGTCGCCCACCAGGCGGTGGCCGCCGACCTCGCCACCGACGGCACCGTGGACACGGTGCTGCTCCTGGACGACCCGGCGACCTCGGCGGAACTCGACACGTTCCCCGCGACCCCGCCGCAGGGGCGCTCCCTGCCCGACCAGCTGGCGTACATCATCTACACGTCCGGTTCGACGGGACGGCCGAAGGGCGTCCACGTACCCCACCGCGGCGTCACGACCCTCGCCGAGGCGATGCGCCCGCTGCTGCAGGCCGGCCCGGGCGACCGAGTCCTCGCGTTCGCGTCCTTCAGCTTCGACGCCTCCGTGTGGGAGGTGGTGATGGCGCTGCCGACCGGTGCGACCTTGGTCGTGGCCGAGCGGCAGGACCGCACCCCGCCCGAGCGGCTGACCTCGATGATGCGAAGGGCCGCCGTGGGCCTCGCCTTCATGACACCCACGCTGCTCGGGGTGCTGTCCCCGGACGACCTCCCCGACCTCGCCGCGGTGCTGGTCGGCGGCGAGCGCGTGGAGGCCGCGCTCACCGCCCGGTGGCACCGGCGGCTGAAGCTGCTGAACGTGTACGGGCCGACCGAGACCACCATCGCCACGACCGGCGGACAGGTCACCGCGGACGGCACCCCGCCGATCGGCACCCCGTTCCTCGGCGAGCGGGTCCACATCCTCGACCCGGCGCTCAACCCCGCCCCGGTGGGCGTCGCCGGTGAACTGTTCATCGCCGGCGCCGGCGTCACCCGCGGCTACGGCGGCCGGGGCGCGCTGAGCGCCGAACGCTTCGTCGCCGACCCGTTCGCCGCGGACGGCAGCCGCATGTACCGCTCAGGCGACCGGGCACGCCGGCTTGCGGACGGACGCCTGGAGTTCGTGGGCCGCGCCGACAACCAGGTGAAGGTGCGCGGCTTCCGCATCGAGCCCGGCGAGATCGAGGTCGTGCTCGCGGGCCACCCCGGCGTCAGGACCGCTGTCGTGACGGCGTACGGCAGCGGTACGGAGCGCAAGCTCGTCGCCTACCTCGTGCCCGCGGACATGGCCGAGGGCATTCCGCCCGTCGCCGAGCTGCGCGCCTTCGTCGGCGAACGCCTGCCCACGTTCATGGTGCCGGCGCTGTTCACCGAGATGGCCGGCCTGCCGCTGACGAGGAGCGGGAAGGTCGACCGCGCTGCCCTTCCGGCACCGGACGGGGCGAGCGCGGCGTCGGCGGGCACGTACGTCGGGCCGCGCACCGAGGCGGAGCGGATCCTCGCCGAGACATGGGCGGAGGTGCTGGGTGTGGAACGCGTCGGGATCGAGGACAACTTCTTCGACCTCGGCGGCGACTCCATCATCAGCATCCGCGTCGTCGCCCGCGCCCGCGACTTCGGCGTGCACGTGACGGCGGCGCAGCTCTTCGACCACCAGACGGTGGCCACTCTCGCCGCGGTGGCGGCGAGCGAGAGTGCCGCCGACGCCGAACAGGGCCTCGTGGTGGGGGACTTCACGCTCTCGCCGATCCAGCGGTGGTTCCTCGGCCGTGAGCTGCCACGGGCGGCGCACTTCAACCAGTCCACGGTCCTGGAGGCCGACGGCCCGATCGACCACGAACTGCTGCGGGCGGCGGTGCGCGCGCTCGTCGCACAGCACGACGTGCTGCGCTCCCGGTTCGTACGGGAGGACGGGCAGTGGGCCGGACGCCTGGTGGCCCTCGGGACGGCCGATCCGGTGACGGTGATCGACGTCCCCCTCATGGACGACGCCCTGGACGAGGCCGCGTACCTGGAGACACGCGCCACGCAGGTTCAGGCGAGCCTCGACCTGGAGCGGGGGCCGCTGTTCCGGGTCGCCGTCTTCGAGCGCGGCGACCGGGACCCGCTGGTCCTCGTGGTGGCACACCACCTCGTCGTCGACGCGGTCTCCTGGCCCGTGCTGGTGGAGGACCTGATCTCCGCGTACGCGCAGGCCGCGGCGGGCGCCGCGACGGTGGAGCTGCCCGCGAAGACGACGTCCTTCCCGCGGTGGACCCAGCGCCTCGCCGAACTGGCCGGCTCGCCCGAACTGGCCGCGGAGGCCCCGTACTGGCGCGCCGCCGAGGCCGCCGCCGCGCCCCTGCCGCGCGACCGCGCCGGGAGCAACCACGCGACCTCGGCCGGCGAAATCGTGACCACGCTCGGCGCGGACCTCACCGAGCACCTCCTGCGCGAGGTGCCGAGCGCCTTCCGCACCCAGATCAACGACGTCCTCCTCGCCGCGCTCGGCTCGACCCTGACGTCCTGGGCCGAGACCCCGTCCGTCGTCGTCGACCTGGAGGGCCACGGGCGCGAGGACGTCGGCCCCGACATCGACGTGTCCCGTACGGTCGGCTGGTTCACCAGCGTCTACCCGGTGGTGCTCACCGGCGCGGCCGACGGCGACCTCGGCGCGCTGCTGCGCCGTACGAAGGAGTACCTGCGCGGCGTCCCGCGCAAGGGCCTGGGCTACGGCCTGCTGCGCCACCTCACGGACTGGAGCCCGCGGGGGCAGGCCGAGGTCAGCTTCAACTACCTGAGCCAGGAGGCCGCGCGCACCGGCGACCGCACGCCCGCCACCCCGCGGGGCACGGCGGCCCGGCTCCGTCCGGGCAAGGGTTCGCTCGGCCGTGCCTGGTCGACGGAAGGCGACCGCGCACACCTGATCGACGTCAACTGCCGCGTTCACGATGGTCAGTTGGAGATGGTGTGGGCGTACGGCGCCGAGGTGCACGACGAGGCGACGATCGCGCGCCTCGCGGAGCGGTACGTCGAGGTGCTGGCCGAACTGATCGAGTACTGCCGCCGGCCGGGAACGGGCGGTCACACGCCGTCCGACTTCCCGCTCGCGCAGCGGCTCGACCAGGCCGCCCTCGACCGAGTCACCCGCAGCCTGCCGACCCAGGTCGAGGACATCTACCCGCTGACCGCCCTCCAGCAGGGCATGCTCTTCCACACCCGGCTCTCCGGCGACCCCGGCATGTACTGGGTGCAGAACGGGCTCTCCCTGGAGGGCGAACTCGACTTCGACGCCCTGAAGCGGGCCTGGGAACTGGTCGTCTCCCGGTACGAGGTGCTGCGCACCGCAGTCGTCTGGGACGGCGTGCCCGAGCCGCTGGCCGTCGTCTCCCGCTCCGTCCCGCTGCCGATGGACGTCCGGGACGTCTCGCACTTGGGCGAGGAGGCACAGCAGAGGGCGATCCGCGAGCACCTGGAGGCCGACTGGGCGCAGGGCGCGGACTTCTCCGCGCCCACCCTGATGCGGATCACCGTCATCAGCCTCGCCGACGACCGGCACCAGCTTGTGTGGAGCTACCACCACCTGCTCCTCGACGGCTGGAGCCTCCCCATCGTCATGGGCGAGCTGCTGGAGGCGTACGACGCCTTCCGCACCGGCCGGGTCCAGCCGGCGCCGACCCCGCGCGCGCCCTTCCGGGACTTCGTCGCATGGGTCCACGGCCAGGACCTGGACCAGGCACGCGCCTACTGGCGCGAGCGGCTGGCCGGGATCACCGAACCCATCACACTCGGTGTGGAGCGGGCCACCGGTGACCAGGGCCGCGCCGAGGCCCAGGTCGCGCTGTCGCGCGCGACAGCCGAGTCCGGCCTCGCGGACTTCGCCCGCCGTCACCGGCTGACGGTGAACACGGTCGTCCAGGGCGCGTGGGCGCTCCTCCTCGCCCTGTACTCCGGCACGGACGACGTGGTGTTCGGTGTGACGTCGTCCGGGCGCGGCGGCCAGGTCGAGGGCATGGACACGATGGTCGGCCTCCTGATCAACACCACCCCGACGCGCATCCGCGTCGACCGTGAGCAGCCGGTCGTGGACTGGCTGGTCGGGCTGCAGGAAGAACAGGTGCTGGCCCGTCAGTACGAGCAGGTTCCGCTGGTGACCATCAGTGAGTGCAGCGAACTGCCGTCCGGGCAGGCCTTGTTCAACAGCCTGTTCGTCTTCGAGAACTTCCCGGACCAGACCCTGGCCGAGGGCCGGGAGACCTCCGCCTCCAACGGCCTGCAGGCCGACCTCAACTACGGCCGCGAACAGGTCAACTACCCGCTCCACCTCACCGCCGGCGCGGGACGCGACGTCAGGATCAAGCTCTCCTACGACCGCGCCCATTTCGACGCCGAGACGGTCGCGCGCATGACCGGCCACCTGGCCACCCTCCTGGACGCCCTGGCGGCCGACGAGGACCGGCGCGTGGGCGAGCTCGCGGTGCTGACGGCGGGCGAGCGGGATGCGGTGGTGCGGCAGTGGAACGAAACGGGTGTGGAGGTGTCCGGGGCCGGTGGGGTGCAGGACCTGATCGCGGAGCGGGCTGCCTCGGCTCCGGATGTGGTGGCGGTGGTGGCCGGCGGGGAGTCGGTGACGTATGGCGGTCTGATGGCCCGGGCCAATCGTCTGGCGCGTCATCTGCGGTCGGTGGGTGTGGGCGCGGAGTCTGTGGTCGCGGTGTGTGTGGAACGTGGCGTGGACTTGGTGGTGGCGGGGCTTGCGGTGTGGTTGGCGGGGGGTGCGTATCTGCCGCTGGATCCGGAGTTCCCGTCGGAGCGGCTGGAGTTCATGCTTGCGGACAGTGGTGCGGCTGTGCTGGTGGGGCATCGGTCGGTGGCCGGAGGGCTGCCGGCGGAGTCGGTGGGTTCGGTGGTGTGGCTGGATGATGCGGAGACGCGGTCGCTGCTGGGGGGCCTGTCGTCCGTACCCCTTGATGTGACCTGTGCTGCTGATCAGTTGGCGTATGTGTTGTATACGTCGGGTTCGACGGGGCGTCCGAAGGGTGTGCTGGTGGACCAGGGCAGCCTGGTGAACTTCCTAACTGGTATGGCCGCGCGTCCGGGGCTCGATTCAAACGATGTGCTGCTGGCGGTGACGACCTGGGGCTTTGACATCGCCGGGTTGGAGTTGTGGCTGCCGCTGGTGGTGGGTGGCCGTGTGGTGGTGGCTGATCGGGAGGTTGCGGCTGATCCGGGCGTGCTGGTGCGTGAGCTGGAGCGTTCGAATGTGTCGGTGATGCAGGCGACGCCGGTGACGTGGCAGATGCTGGTCGCGGACGGGTGGGCCGGACGGCCTGGGCTTGTCGCCCTGTGTGGTGGGGAGGCACTGCCGGGAGGGCTGGCCGCAACTCTGATGCGGCACGTGGACGCGGTCTGGAACATGTACGGGCCCACGGAGACGACGATCTGGTCAACGTGTGAACAGGTCACGATGAATGGGCTGTTGGGTATCGGGTCGCCGGTGGCGAACACCCAGGTGTATGTGCTGGATGGCCGGCTTGAACCTGTGCCGGTGGGTGTGGCGGGTGAGCTGTTCATCGGGGGCGCCGGGGTGACCCGTGGGTACCTGGGCCGTCCGGGCCTGAGTGCGGAGCGGTTCGTGGCCGATCCGTTCGCTGCGGATGGTGGGCGGTTGTATCGGTCGGGTGACCGGGTGCGGTGGCTGGTCGATGGCCGGCTGGAGTTTTTGGGGCGTGTGGATGAGCAGGTGAAGGTGCGTGGTTTCCGGATCGAGCCGGGCGAGATCGAGGCGGCTCTGGTCGGGCATGAGGCGGTCGGTTCGGCTGTCGTCGTCGGTCACGGCACCGGGGTGGAGCGCCGCCTGGTGGCGTATGTCGTTCCTGCCGACCAGGCGGAGGGTGTTCCGTCGGCGAGCGGGCTGCGGGAGTGGCTGCGTGCCGGGCTGCCGGAGTACATGGTGCCGTCGCTGTTCGTCGAGCTGGCGGCGCTGCCGTTGACCCCGAACGGCAAGATCGACCGCAAGGCACTCCCCGAGCCGTCCGAGCTGCGCGGTGAACTGGACACCTCCTACGTCGCTCCGGCCACGGTCCCGGAGGAACTGCTCGCGGGGATCTGGTCGCAGGTGCTCGGTGTGGAGCGGGTCGGTGCTACGGATTCCTTCTTCGAGCTCGGCGGTCATTCGCTGCTTGCGACGCAGGTGGTTTCCCGGGTCCGGGAGGCGTTCGGGGCGGAGGTGCCGTTGTCGGCGCTCTTCGACCGGCCGACCGTGCGTGGGCTGGCGGCCGTGATCGAGACCTCGGCTGGAGACGGAGCGCCGCCGGTCGTACGGGCGGACCGTACGCGGCCGCTCCCGCTGTCGTTCGCGCAGCAGCGCCTGTGGTTCCTGGATCAGTTGGAGCCGGGCTCGACGGAGTACAACATGTCGACCCGGCTGCGGCTGACCGGGGACATGGACGTGGTGGCTCTGGCTGGGGCCCTGGATGCGATCATCGACCGCCACGAGGTCCTGCGGACCCGCCTGGTCGCGGGTGCGGACGGAGTGGCGTACCAGGTCATCGACCCGCCGGCCGCCGTGCCCCTGCCGCTCGTGGACGTGTCCGGGAGCAGCGATCCGAAGGGTGTCGCCGACGACCTGTTCGCGGAGGACATCCGGACGCCGTTCGACCTGGGGCAGGGGCCTCTGGCGCGGCCCCTGCTCGTACGGATCGCTCCGGACGAGCATGTGCTCTCCCTCGTCATCCACCACGTCGTCTTCGACGAGTGGTCGAACCGTGTGCTCCAGCGCGAGCTTGCAGCCCTCTACGAGGCGTTCCGGGCTGGCGAGGCGAGCCCGCTGCCGCCGCTGGCCTTCCAGTACGCGGACGTCGTCGCCTGGCAGCGCCAGTGGCTGACCGGCGACGTGCTCGACGGCCAGCTGGGCTACTGGCAGCGTGCGCTGGCGGATCTGCCGACACTCGACCTGCCGACCGACCGGCCGCGGCCCGCGGCGCGCTCCACCGAGGGCGCAGTGGCCCGGTTCGTCGTTCCGGCTGAGACGGCGCAGGCGCTGCGCGTCCTATCCCGTGAGCGCGGCACGACGATGTTCATGACGCTGTTGGCGGCCTTCGACGTCTTGTTGGGGCGGTATGCGGGGTCGGACGACGTGGTCGTGGGCACGCCGGTGGCGAACCGGAACCGGGCCGAGACGGAGGACCTGATCGGGTTCTTCGTCAACACGCTCGTACTGCGCACGAACCTGTCCGGCGCGCCCACGTTCGCCGAACTCCTCGGCCGGGTGCGTGACACCGCTTTCGGCGCGTACGCGCACCAGGACCTGCCGTTCGAGCAGCTGGTGGACGCGATGGACGTCGAGCGGGACCGCTCGCGCAGTCCGTTCTTCCAGACGCTCTTCAGCTACGTCGCAGGGGACCCGGGCGAGCTGCAGCAGGAGGTCGACGACAGCACGGCCGGTACCGCGAACAGGTCGACCGCCGACGCGGCCTCGCACAGCGGTCCTGTGCCGGTGAAGTACGACCTGGCACTGGCCCTGGCGGACGCCGAGGGCGCGTTGGCCGCGGAGATCCAGTACAGCACCGCGTTGTTCGACGCGGTGACGGTGGAGCGGATGGCGGGGCATCTGGTCACGCTGCTGGACGCTGTCGTGGCGGACGCGGATCGCGCGATCGATGAGCTTGCGGTGCTGTCGGCGGCTGAGCGCGACCTCGTACTGGAGGACTGGAACGCGTCGGCGGTGGAGCTGCCGATGGTGGGTGGGGTGCATGAGCTGATCGCGGAGCGGGCGGTTGCCGCGCCTGATGTGGTGGCGGTTGTGGCCGGCGGGGAGTCGGTGACGTATGGCGGTCTGATGGCCCGGGCCAATCGTCTGGCGCGTTATCTGCGGTCGGTGGGTGTGGGTGCGGAGTCCGTGGTCGCGGTGTGTGTGGAACGTGGCGTGGACTTGGTGGTGGCGGGGCTTGCGGTGTGGCTGGCGGGGGGTGCGTATCTGCCGCTGGATCCGGAGTTTCCGTCGGAGCGGCTGGAGTTCATGCTCGCGGACAGTGGTGCGGCTGTGCTGGTGGGGCATCGGTCGGTGGCCGGTGAGCTGCCGGTAGGTTCGGTGGTCTGGCTCGACGACGTGGAAACGCGGTCGATGCTGGAAGGGCTCTCGTCCGTGCCCCTCGATGTGCCGTGCGGCGAAGACCAGTTGGCGTATGTGCTGTACACGTCGGGTTCGACGGGTCGCCCCAAGGGCGTCCTCGTGGCCCAGGCGAGCTTGGTGAACTTCCTTTCCGGCATGGCGACGCGTCCGCGGCTGAGCGCGGACGATGTGCTGCTGGCAGTCACGACCTGGGGCTTCGACATCGCGGGGCTGGAGTTGTGGTTGCCGTTGGTGGTGGGTGGCCGTGTGGTGGTCGCTGGTCGGGAGATCGCGGCTGATCCGGGTGCACTGGCGGGTGAGCTGGAGCGTTCGGGTGTGTCGGTGATGCAGGCGACGCCGGTGACGTGGCAGATGCTGGTCGCCGACGGGTGGGCGGGCCTGCCTGGCCTCGTTGCGCTGTGTGGTGGCGAGGCGTTCCCGGACGCTTTGGCTCGTGCGTTGGTGGGGCGTGTCGGCGAGGTCTGGAACATGTACGGGCCTACGGAGACGACGGTCTGGTCGACGTGTGAACAGGTCACGATGGATGGGTTGTTGGGTATCGGGTCGCCGGTGGCGAACACCCAGGTGTATGTGCTGGATGGCCGGCTTGAACCTGTGCCGGTGGGTGTGGTGGGTGAGCTGTTCATCGGCGGTGCCGGGGTGACCCGCGGGTACCTGGGTCGTCCGGGCCTGAGTGCGGAGCGGTTCGTGGCCGATCCGTTCGCCGCCGATGGTGGGCGGATGTATCGGTCGGGTGACCGGGTGCGGTGGCTGGCTGATGGTCGGCTGGAGTTCCTGGGGCGCGCGGATGAGCAGTTGAAGGTGCGTGGTTTCCGGATCGAGCCGGGCGAGATCGAGGCGGCTCTGGTCGGTCACTCGGCCGTTGGCTCGGCAGTCGTCGTCGGTCACGGCACCGGTGCGGACCGTCGCCTGGTGGCGTACGTCATTCCCGCCGACCAAGCGGAGGGTGTCCCGCCCGCGCACGAGTTGCGGGAGTGGCTGCGTGCCGGGCTGCCGGAGTACATGGTGCCGTCGCTGTTCGTCGAGCTGGCGGCGTTGCCGTTGACCCCGAACGGCAAGATCGACCGCAAGGCACTCCCCGAACCCCACGGATCTCTTGGTGGTCTGGAAGGGCTGTACGTTCCTCCCGCCACGGTCTCCGAGGAACTGCTGGCGGGTATCTGGTCGCAGGTGCTGGGCCTGGACCGGGTCGGTGTCACCGATGGCTTCTTCGACCTGGGTGGGCATTCGCTGCTGGCCACGCAGGTGGTTTCCCGGATCCGGGAGGCGTTCGGGGCGGAGGTGCCGCTGTCGGCGCTCTTCGACCGGCCCACCGTGCGCGGCCTGGCGGCCGTGATCGAGACCTCGGCCGGAGACGGAGCGCCGCCGGTCGTACCGGCGGACCGTACGCAGCCGCTCCCGCTGTCCTTCGCTCAGCAGCGCCTGTGGTTCCTGGACCAGCTGGAGCCGGGCTCGACGGAGTACAACATGTCGACCCGGCTGCGCCTGACCGGGAACGTGGACCTCCCTGCCCTGAGCGCCGCACTGGACGCGGTCGTCGACCGCCACGAGGTCCTGCGGACCCGCCTGGTCGCGGGTGCGGACGGAGTGGCCCACCAGGTCATCGACCCGCCCGCTCCCATGCCTCTCCCCGTCCTCGACCTCTCCGGGAGCGCGGACCCGCAGGATGCGACCGCCCGTCTGATCGCGGAACTCGGCACGGTTCCCTTCGACCTGGCGCACGGACCCCTGATCCGGGCCACGATCATCCGGCTGAGGAGCGACGAGCACGTGCTCGCGCTGCTGATGCACCACGCGGTGTCGGACGAATGGTCGGACCGTGTCCTCCGGCGCGAACTGCTCGCGCTCTACCAGGCGTTCCGCGCCGGCGAGGCGAACCCGCTGCCGCCGCTGGCCTTCCAGTACGCGGACGTCGCCGCCTGGCAGCGCCAGTGGCTGACCGGCGACGTGCTCGACAAGCAACTCGGTTACTGGCGCCGTACGTTGGCTGCTCTGCCGACGCTCGAACTGCCGACCGACCGGCCGCGGCCGGCGGTGCGGTCCACCGCCGGTGCGGTGAGCCGGTTCGCCGTTCCGGCTGACACGGTCCGGGCGCTGCGCGCGCTCTCCCGCGCCCACGGTACGACGATGTTCATGACGCTGCTCGCCGCCTTCGACGTCCTCATGGGCCGCTACGCCGGCACCGACGACATGGCCGTCGGCACCCCGATCGCGAACCGCAACCGGGCAGAGACCGAGAACGTCATCGGCGTCTTCGTCAACACGCTCGTGATGCGCACGGACCTGTCGGGCAACCCGACCTTCGCCGAACTCCTCGGCCGGGTGCGCGAGACCGCCCTCGGCGCGTACGCGCACCAGGACCTGCCGTTCGAGCAGCTGGTCGACGAGCTGGTCACTGAGCGGGACCGGTCGCGTACCCCGCTCTTCCAGACGCTCTTCAGCTACGTCGCCGAGGACCTCCGGGACTCCGGAGCCGAGAGCGAACCGGTCGCGACTCCGGACCGGGCGGCCGACGGCGCCGGGTTCGTACCGGAGTCGCTGCCCGTCAAGTTCGACCTCATGGTCACCCTGGGCGAAGGCGAGGACGACGGCTCGCTCGCCGGGGAGATCCAGTACAGCACCGCACTCTTCGACGCCACGACCGTGGAGCGGATGGCCGGGCACCTGGTCACCCTCCTCGCGGCCGTCGCCGACGAGGACGCGGACCGGCGGATCGGCGATCTGCCGCTGCTGACCCCGGCCGAGCACGACCAGCTCCTGCACGAGTGGATCGACAACGCGGCACCCCTGCCGCCGGTCAGCGGGATGCACGAGCTGATCGCCGGGCGGGCGGTCGCGACGCCGGACGCCGTCGCCGTCGTATCGGACGAAGAGACCCTCACCTACGGCGCGTTGATGGACCGCGCCAACCGCCTCGCCCATCACCTGCGCGACCTCGGCGTGGGCACCGAGTTCCCGGTGGCGCTGTGCCTGGAGCGCGGCCCGGACATGGTCGCCGCGGTCCTCGCGGTCTGGCAGACCGGGGCGGCTTACGTCCCGCTCGACCCGGGCTACCCGGCGGACCGCCTGGCGTTCATGCTCGCGGACAGCGGTGCCGGCATCCTCGTCGGCCACCGCCGCGTCGCGGCCGACGTGGCGGCCGGAGCCACGCTGGACACGGTGGTGTGGCTGGACGACCCCGACACCCGTGCGGCCCTCGCGGCCCGGCCGGCCACCTCGCCCGGCGTTGTGGTCCACCCGCAGCAGCTCGCGTACGTCATCTACACCTCGGGTTCGACCGGCCGCCCGAAGGGCGTGCAGATCACCCACCGCGGTGTCGTGAACCGCGTCTCGTGGATGCAGGACCAGCATCGGCTGACCGCGGCGGACCGCGTGCTCCACAAGACGCCGCTCACGTTCGACGCCTCGGTGTGGGAACTCCTGTGGCCGCTGTCGAACGGCGCCGAACTGGTCCTCGCCGCCCCCGGGAGGCAGGGAGACCTGGACTACCTGGTGGAGTTCATCGAGTCCCGGCGGATCACGGTCGTTCAGTTCGTGCCGTCGCTGTTCAAACTGTTCGTCTCCCACGCCTGGCCGTCCTCCCTGCCGATGCTGCGGATGGTGTTCTGCGGCGGTGAGGCGCTGTCGGCGGCCGATGTGGCCCGCTTCCACGCGAGGAACACCACGGCGCTGGTGGCCAACCTGTACGGCCCGACCGAGAACACCATCGACGCGGCGAGCACGCTGTGCCCGCGCCCGGACGGCACGACGGACTGGTCGCCCGGCGGCCTCGTCCCGATCGGCCTGCCGCTGACGAACGTACGGCTGATGGTGCTGGACGAGCGTCTGAAGCCGGTACCGGTCGGCATCGCGGGCGAGCTGTACATCGCCGGTGCGAGCCTCGCCCGGGGCTACGGACACCGGCCCGCGCTGACCGCGGAGCGGTTCGTGGCCGATCCGTACGCGGGTGACGGCTCCCGCGCCTACCGTTCGGGCGACCAGGTGCGCTGGCGCGCCGACGGGCGCCTGGAATTCCTCAGCCGCATCGACCAGCAGGTGAAGGTGCGCGGCTTCCGTATCGAACCGGGAGAGATCGAGGAAACACTCGTCGGCCATCCCCGTATCCGGTCCGCGGTCGTCACCGCCTGGGGCGAGGACGAGGGCCGCCGTCTGGTGGCCTACCTGGTGCCGGCCGACCACGCCGACGGGATGCCTGCGGTGGCCGAACTGCGCGAGCATCTGAGGCGCAGCGTCCCGGAGTTCATGGTCCCCTCCGTCTTCGTCGAGCTGGCCGATCTGCCGCTGGCCCCCAACGGCAAGCTGGACCGGGCCGCACTGCCGGAACCGGAGCCCGGCCGCTCGGAGGCAGCCACCTCCGTGGCCCCCGCCGGCGCCGTCGAGGAACTGCTCGCGGGGATCTGGACGAGTGTTCTGGGCATCGACCGGATCGGCGCCGAGGACAACTTCTTCGAGCTGGGCGGACACTCGCTGCTCGCCACCCAGGTGATCTCCCGGATCCGGAACGTCCTGGACGCCGAGGTCCCGCTGTCGGCGCTCTTCGACCAGCCGACGGTACGCGGCCTGGCGGCGAGCGTCGCGGAGACGGCCGACCGGCCGGATCTCCGGCCGGTGACGCCCGTCGACCGGGACCGGCCGCTGCCGCTGTCGTTCGCTCAGCAGCGCCTTTGGTTCCTGGACCGGCTGGAGCCCGGTTCCCTGGAGTACAACCTGCCCATGCGGGTCCGGATGGGCAGCGACCTTGACATCGCCGCCCTCCAAGGGGCGCTGACCGCGATCGTGGCACGGCACGAGGTCCTGCGGACGCGCCTGGTCGCGGGTGCGGACGGTGTGCCGCACCAGGTCGTCGCCCCGCCGACGACCTTCGCGCTGCCGCTGATCGACGTGTCGGCGGAGGGCGCTCCCTTCCTCGCGGCCGAGAAGCTCGTCGCGGCCGACGAGGCGACCCCGTTCGACCTCGCTGCCGGCCCGCTGATCCGCGCCATGCTGATCCGGGTGGCGGCCGACGAACACGTTCTGGCCCTCTCGATGCACCACGTGGTCTCGGACGAGTGGTCGACGCGCATCTTCCAGCGGGAACTGATGTACCTGTACGCCGTGTTGCGCGAGGGCGGCGAACCGTCGCTGCCGGCCCTGCCCGTCCAGTACGCGGACTTCGCGGTCTGGCAACGGCAGTGGCTGACCGGCGAGGTCATGGACACGCAACGCGACTACTGGACGCAGCAGTTGGCGGGCGCTCCGACGTTGGAGCTGCCCACCGACCGGCCGCGACCGGCGCTGTGGTCGCCGGCCGGTGCGACAGCCAGGTTCGAGGTCCCCGAGCCGACGATGGCCGCGCTCAGGGCGCTGTCCCGCGAGCACGGCACGACGATGTTCATGACGTTGCTGGCCGCCTTCGACGTGCTGCTCGGCCGGTACGCGGGGTCGGACGACGTGGTCGTGGGCACGCCGGTCGCGAACCGGAACCGTGCCGAGACGGAGGACCTGATCGGGTTCTTCGTCAACACGCTCGTGATGCGCACGGACCTGTCCGGCGACCCGACGTTCGCCGAACTGCTCGCCCGGGTACGGAAGGTGGCCCTGGACGCGTACGCGCACCAGGACCTGCCCTTCGAGCAACTCGTCGACGAGCTGGTCACGGAGCGGGACCGGTCGCGTAGCCCGCTGTTCCAGGTGCTGTTCAACTACTTCACCGAGGACGGGCGGTCCGCCGACGCTCCCGCCGACGACAGCCTCGACCCCGAGTCGTTCCCGGACGACGCCGGAACCACCATGACCAACCGCTTCGACATCCGCCTGGTGCTGACCGACGGCGGCGGCGCGATGTCCGGAGCGATCGAGTACAGCACCGCCCTGTTCGACGCGCGCACGATCGACCGGATGGCCGGCCACTTCGTCACCCTCCTCGACACCCTGACCGCGGATTCGCGCCTGAGTCTGGGCGAGCTGAGGATGCTGACGGCGGCCGAGCACGATCAGGTCGTACGGGAGTGGAACGCGACGGCGGAGGCGCTGCCTGCGGTGGGTGGGGTGCATGAGCTGATTGCTGTGCGTGCTGCGCGGACGCCCGATGCGGTGGCGGTGGTGTGCGGTGAAGTGTCCGTCGACTATGCGGAGTTGATGGGTCGGGCGAATCGTCTGGCGCACTATCTGCGGTCGGTGGGGGTGGGGTGGGAGTCGGTGGTGGCGCTGTGTCTGCCGCGTGGGGTGGACATGGTGGTGGCGATGCTCGCGGTGTGGCAGGCGGGTGGCGCGTATCTGCCGCTGGATCCGGAGTATCCGGCCGACCGGCTCGGGTTCATGCTGCGTGACAGCCGGGCCACGGTGCTCGTGGGTACCGAGGAGCTGGTCGACGAGCTGCCGGTGGGGCGTCTGCGGACGGTGGTCGTGGACGAGCCGGCGGTCGTGGCCGCGCTGGCGGAGCTGCCGGCGCGTGCGCCCGAGGTGACGACGTCTCCCGACCAGTTGGCGTACGTGATTTATACGTCGGGTTCGACGGGGCGTCCGAAGGGTGTGCAGGTCGCGCATCGGGGCGTGGTGAACCTGGCGCAGGCACAGGCTCGTGCGTTCGGGGTCGGTGAAGGCGACGGGGTGCTGCAGTTCGCTCCGTTCGGTTTCGATGCCGCGGTGTCCGAGGTCGTGGTGACGTTGGCGGCCGGTGGCCGGCTGGTGGTGGCCACCGGGCAGGAGCGCGGTGAGCCGCGTGCGCTGGCCGTGCTCGTTCGGGAGAAGGACGTGCGGGTGGCGACGTTGCCGCCGTCGCTGCTGTCCGTGCTGGAGCCGGCCGACCTGGTGGGTCTGCGGACTCTCGTCACGGCGGGCGAGCGGTTGGAGGAGGCCGCGGCGGCTCGTTGGCGCGGCGAGTACCGGCTCCTGAACGCATACGGTCCGACCGAGGCGACGGTGTGCGCGAGCATGGCCGTCCTCGACCCCGACGGTGAGGGCGTGCCGCCGATCGGTACGCCGATGGCCAACACCCGCGCCTACGTACTGGATGCTCAGTTGCGCCCTGTGCCCGTGGGGATGGCGGGCGAGTTGTACATCGCGGGTACCGGTGTCGCGCGCGGCTACCTGGGCCGCCCGGACCTGACCGCCGAGCGTTTCGCGGCCGACCCCTTCGCCGCCGACGGCACGCGGATGTACCGAACGGGTGATCAGGTGCGATGGCTGGCGGACGGCCGGTTGGAGTTCGTGGGCCGTGCGGACGATCAGGTCAAGATCCGGGGCTTCCGCGTCGAACCCGGCGAGATCGAGACGGTCCTGGCCGCGCATGCCGCCGTACGTACGGCGGTTGTCACGGTGGATGGTCTGGAGGGGGATCGGCGGTTGGTGGCGCATGTGGTGCCGGCCGATCAGGAGGAGGGGATTCCGGCGGTCGGTGAGCTGCGGTCCTTCGTGGCGGAGCGGCTGCCCGGGTTCATGGTTCCCTCCCTGTTCGTCGAGGTGGCCGCGCTGCCCCTCACACCGAACGGCAAGGTCGACCGAGCCGCGCTCCGGATGCTCGACGGCGCGACCCGGGCCGGCACGGGGGAGGGATATGTCGCGCCCCGTGGCGAGACCGAACGCGTCCTCGCGGAGATGTGGGCCGAACTGCTCGGCGTGGAGCGGGTCGGGGTCGACGACAACTTCTTCGACCTGGGCGGGCACTCCCTGCTGGCCACGCAGGTGGTCTCGCGTGTCAGGGCGGCGTTCGGGGTCGATCTGCCGCTCGCGTCGGTCTTCGACCGGCCCACGGTCGCGGCGATCGCCGTGGTCGTCGGAAGCGGTGCGGCGGCGCAGGGCGCGGAGGGCGCCGAGGACACGGAGTACGAGGAGTTCGACCTCTGAGCCCCAACGAGCTGATCCCGACGGCCCGTTCCGGGCGACAGAACCTGAGCCTCATCCTCAGGTAGGAGACCGGCCCTCCCTCGTACGAGGG
>NZ_JBHWZP010000133.1:0-24094 GCF_042728395.1 Streptomyces sp. NPDC060205 | reverse complement strand
GCTCCCAGCCGGGCGCGGCGCGCCGTGCTCACGGTCGCGGTACACCGCCCCCGGGCCCCGGCTCGTGGCGCAGCCGGCTGTACCGCTGGGACATGAAGGCGTCCCCGTACGCGTTCGTCGCCCCCTTCTTCATCTTCTTCGGTGCCTTCGGGCTCATCCCGCTGCTGTACACGGCCTGGTACTCGCTGCACAACGTGCAGCTGTCCAACCTGGACCAGCAGACCTGGGTCGGCCTGGACAACTACAAGAACCTGATGTCCTCGGACTTCTTCTGGGGAGCGCTGCAGAACACCTTCACCATCGGTGTGATCTCGACCGTGCCGCAGCTGCTCATGGCGATCGGCATCGCGCATCTGCTCAACTACAAGCTGCGGGGCTCGACCCTGTGGCGGGTCGTGATGCTCACCCCGTACGCCACCTCGGTGGCGGCGGCGACCCTGGTGTTCGTCCTGCTGTACTCGTGGGACGGCGGCATGATCAACTGGCTGCTGCACTTCGTCGGGGTGGACGCGATCAACTGGCGTGAATCCACCTGGGGTTCGCAGTTCGCCGTCTCCTCGATCGTGATCTGGCGGTGGACCGGCTACAACGCGCTGATCTACCTCGCCGCGATGCAGGCGATCCCCGCCGACCTGTACGAGTCGGCGGCCCTGGACGGCGCCGGCCGCTGGCAGCAGTTCCGCCATGTGACGATCCCGATGCTGCGGCCCACCATCCTGTTCACCGTGGTCGTCTCCACGATCGGCGCGACGCAGCTGTTCGGCGAACCGCTCCTGTTCGGCGGGGTCAGCGGTTCCAAGGGCGGCTCCGAGCACCAGTACCAGACGCTCGGCCTCTACATGTACGACCAGGGCTGGATCATCGGCAACCTCGGCAAGGCGTCCGCGATCGCCTGGACGATGTTCCTGATCCTGCTGATCGTCGCCGCGGTCAACCTGCTGATCACCCGACGGCTGAGGAAGTCCCAATGACCACTAGCGAACTGACGCCTCCTCAGGCGCCGATGGACGCGGCCGAGAGGGCCGCCCGGGACGCCTCCGGACGGCGCCGGCTGATGGGCGCGGGCAAACAGATGCACGCGGGTCCCGTCACCTACGTCGTCCTGGCGGTCTTCGCCCTCGTCTCGCTGGCGCCGCTGCTGTGGACCGTGGTCGCGGCCTCGCGCACCAATCAGCGGCTCGCCGAGACCCCGCCGCCGCTGTGGATCGGCGGGAACCTCTTCAAGAACCTGCAGAGCGCGTGGGAGGAGGGGGGCCTGGGCACCGCGATGGTCAACAGCACGATCGTCGCCGGCACCATCACCGTCGGCACGGTCCTGTTCTCCACGCTCGCCGGCTTCGCCTTCGCCAAACTGCGGTTCAAGTTCTCGAACGTCCTGCTGCTGCTGACCATCGGCACGATGATGATCCCGCCGCAGCTGGCCGTCGTACCCCTGTATCTGTGGATGAGCGAGCTGGGCTGGTCCAACCAGCTGCAGACGGTCATCCTGCCGACCCTGGTCAGCGCATTCGGTACGTTCTTCATGCGGCAGTACCTGATCCAGGCGCTGCCCAGTGAGCTGATCGAGGCGGCGCGGGTCGACGGCGCGAGCAGTCTGCGCGTCGTGTGGCACGTCGTCTTCCCGGCGGCGCGGCCGGCGATGGCCGTGCTCGGACTGCTGACGTTCGTGATGGCCTGGAACGACTTCCTGTGGCCGATCATCGCGCTCAACCAGCAGAACCCCACCGTGCAGGTCGCCCTCAACTCGCTCGGTACGGGCTATGTGCCCGACCAGGCAGTGATCATGGCGGGCGCGCTGCTGGGCACGCTGCCGCTGCTCATCGCCTTCCTGCTGTTCGGCAAGCAGATCGTGGGCGGCATCATGCAGGGCGCGATCAAGGGCTGATCCGCCACGCCCCGGACCACGCCCGCACCCGCCACGCGCACCCGCACGCGCGCCCGACGGGGGCCGAGCCGCCGCCTCGCCCCCGTCCCGCACCCCGTACGCCCGGTACCTCGTGCCCCTCCGGTACCTCACACACCTGGTCTCATCACCCCGGTCTCCTACGACCCTCCTCCCATGGGAGCGCTTCCATGCCCGAGCCCGAAACGCCCGTGACTTTCCCGCCCGCCTTCCTCTGGGGCTCCGCGACCTCCGCGTACCAGATCGAGGGGGCGGTGCGGGAGGACGGCCGTACGCCCTCGATCTGGGACACCTTCAGCCATACGCCCGGCAAGACGGCGGGCGGTGAGAACGGCGACATCGCCAACGACCACTACCACCGCTACCGCGACGACGTGGCGATGATGGCGGACCTGGGTCTGACCGCGTACCGCTTCTCGGTGTCCTGGTCCCGGGTGCAGCCGACGGGCCGCGGGCCCGCCGTGCAGCGCGGCCTCGACTTCTACCGCCGCCTGGTCGACGAGCTGCTCTCGCACGGCATCAAGCCCGCGATCACCCTCTACCACTGGGACCTCCCCCAGGAGCTGGAGGACGCGGGCGGCTGGCCCGAGCGCGACACCGCGCTGCGCTTCGCCGAGTACGCGCAGATCGTCGGCGAGGCACTCGGGGACCGCGTCGAGCAGTGGATCACGCTCAACGAGCCCTGGTGCAGCGCCTTCCTCGGGTACGCGTCCGGTGTGCACGCCCCCGGCCGCACCGACCACGAGGCCTCCCTGCGGGCGGCGCACCACCTCAACCTCGCGCACGGCCTGGGCACCAAGGCCCTGCGCACCGCGATGCCCGCCCGCAACTCCATCGCGGTGAGCCTCAACTCCTCCGTGGTCAGGCCGCTCACCCAGGACCCCGCCGACCTGGCGGCGGTCCAGCGCATCGACGACCTGGCCAACGGCATCTTCCACGGCCCGATGCTGCACGGCGCGTACCCGCAGACCCTCCTCGCGGCGACGGCCTCGGTGACGGACTGGTCCTACGTGCGCGACGGCGATCTCGCCCTGATCAGGCAGCCGCTGGACGCGCTCGGCCTGAACTACTACACGCCCACGCTGGTGTCGGCCGCCCCGGCGGACGCGTCGGGACCGCGCGCGGACGGCCACGGGGCGAGCACGTCCTCCCCCTGGCCGGGCGCGGACGACGTCGCCTTCCACCAGACGCCCGGCGAGCGCACCGAGATGGGCTGGACGATCGACCCGTCGGGCCTCCAGGACCTGATCATGCGCTACACGCGGGAGGTGCCCGGCCTGCCGCTGTACATCACGGAGAACGGCGCCGCCTACGACGACAAGCCCGACCCGGACGGCCGCGTCCACGACCCGGAGCGCATCGCCTACCTGCACGGACACCTGCGCGCGGTCCGCCGCGCGATCGCCGAGGGCGCGGACGTCCGCGGCTACTACCTGTGGTCCCTGATGGACAACTTCGAGTGGGCGTACGGCTACGGCAAGCGCTTCGGCGCGGTGTACGTGGACTACGCGACCCAGGCGCGCACGCCGAAGTCGAGCGCCCTGTGGTACCGCGAGGCGGCCCGCAGCGGCGAGCTGCCGCCGGTGAGCCCGGCCGAGTGACCGCGTAGACGCCCCTCCTGGGGGAAGCGGGCGGGGACGGGGCGCGGCACACGGTGAGGGGAGTGCCGCGCCCCGCGTACGCGTGCACGCGCGCCCCGGCCGGGTGGGGGGGAAGGCCGGCCGGGGCGCGCGACCCCCGCGCGGGCATGACCTCCTGCGGGGGCGTCCGGGGGTACCGCTCAAGGGGTGTTCGCGAGCGGCTACTTGTAGGCGGCGAAGGCCTTCGAGAAGGCGTTCGCGTCCTGGAGGATCGAGCTGCAGGTGGCGTCGGCGGTGGGCTTGGTGCCGCCCGCGCAACTCTTGTCGCGGGTGGCGGACCACAGGGAGAGCCAGCCGAGCCCCTTCGACTCGGCGAAGTTCACCAGCTGGGTGGCGTCCTCGACCTTGAAGATCTCCGACGCGACGTCGTTGACGCCGATCATCGGGGTGACGGCGACCGCCTTCCAGGCGGCGGAGTCGGAGAGCCCGAGAACCCCCTTGATCTGCGCCTGGGTCGCGGTGGCCGCCTGCTCGGCGTAGGTGCCCATGTCGTCGCTGTAGGCCGGTCCGTAGTCCATCGCCATGATGTTGACCGTGTCGATGCCGACGCCGTTCGCCTTGGCGTCGGCGAGCAGGCTCACGCCGTCCTGGGTGAGGCCCTCCGGCATGACGGGCAGGGTGAACGAGACGTCCAGGTCCGGGTGCTGCGCCTGCAGCTTCGCGATCGCCTGCGCCCTGCGGGTGTTCGCCGCGGTGTTCGGCAGGGCGCCGCCCTCCACGTCGAAGTCGACCTTCGTCAGGTCGTACGCGTCCACGGCCTTGCCGTACGCCGCCGCGAGGGCGTCCGCCGACGAGCAGTTCAGCGCCAGTTCGGAGCCGGACGCGCCGCCGAACGAGACACGGACGTCACCGCCCTTGCCCCGCAGGGCGCCGATCTGCGCGGCGACCGCGTCACCGCCGAGGTCCGTCACCCCGCCCCACTTGGGGGTGCAGCCGCCGCCGTCCGTGACGAAGGCGAGGTTGTACTCCTTCACCCCGGTGGCCGCGGAGTGGGCCAGCAGGTCGAAGGCAGGGTAGAGGGAGGTGTCGACGTAGGGCGCGAAGCCGGCGCCGGCGGCCGTGCCGCTGCCGGTGGTCCCGGAGGGCGTGGGGGTGGCGGTCGGGCTCTTGGTCCCGGTGGCCGTGGCGGTCGGGGTCGCGGTGGCCTTCGTCGGTTCCGGAGACGCAGACGCGGTCGAGGTCTGCGTCGGGCGGCCGGTGGGCTCCGGTGTCGCGGCGTCGTCCACCGAGCACTTGGCGCCGTCGACGAGACAGCCGGTCGGGTCGCCCGAGCCGCGCACCACGAAGCCGACGGTCACCGACTCGCCCCGGGCGAGGCCGTCCTTGTCCCAGGACGGCGGCTTCACCGTGACGTGCCGGCCGCTCACCTTCGACTCGGCGTTCCACAGCGAGCTGAGCTCGGCGCCCGACGGCAGGTCGAACTCCAGCGTCCAGTCCGTCTTCGCACCGGCGCTGTCGTTGGCCACGACGTACTGCGCGGTGTAGCCCGTCGACCAGTCGCTGGTCTTCGTGTACGCGGCGCCGACGCCCGCCGCCTGTGCCGTACCCGAGAACATGAGCGCTCCGCCGCCGACCACGGCCGCGGCGACCACGCCGCCTATCGCCTTGTTCCTGCCACTGGCCATGCGCCGGTGCGTGCTCATCGCGTGCCTGCCTTCGCTGTACGGGACCCCGGTCTCCCGTGGACGGGACCGAGGGTGGGGGTGCGGCAGCACGCTAGCGAGCCGGAAACCGGCAAAACGCCTGATCCGGGCGAGGCTCGTGGTTCTTAGGGTGCGCTTAAGGAAGGGATCGGGGACGGTTAAAGGTCGAGACCAATCTGGGGGTCCGGCGTCGGCGCACCGAGCCCCGGTGGCCTCGCCGCTCGGGCTCGCGCCCGTCCAGCTGGATCCAGATCCTGACCTCGGTGCCGCCGAGGACGGAACGGCCGATCCGCACGTCCCCGCCGGTCGACTCCGCGAGCCGGCTCACGATGTCGAGGCCCAGTCCGGTCGAGCCGTCGGCGCCGGAGCCGCGGCCACGGGCCATCGCGGCCTGCGGGTCGGCTATCCCCGGGCCCGCGTCCGAGACGAGGACGATCACCGCGTCCTCGCCGTTGTGCACGTCGACCGCGAAGGCCGTGCCCTCGGCGGTGTGCCGGAACACGTTCCCGAGGAGCGCGTCGAGCGCGGCGACGAGATCGGCGCGGGCCACGGGTATCCGTACGGGCCGGTCGACCCCGGCCACCCGCACCTTGCGGCCCTCGTCCTCGGCGAGCGCCGACCAGAAGTCCATCCGCTCCCGGACCACCTCGGCCGCGTCGCAGCCGACGCCGACGCCGACCGCCGCGGTCTGCGGCTTGGCGTCCCGGGCCGTACGGATGATCGTGTCGACCTCGCGCTCCAGCTGGGCGACGGCGGCCCGGGTCTGCTCGGCGGCGGGCCCGTCACCGAGCGAGGCCGCGTTCAGCCGCAGCACGGTCAGCGGGGTACGCAGCCGGTGCGAGAGGTCGGCCGCCAGCTCCCGCTCGTTGGCGAGCAGTTGGACGACCTGGTCGGCCATCGAGTTGAAGGCGACCGCCGCGAGCCGCAGCTCGGTCGGCCCCTCCTCGGGCACCCGCGCGCCCAGCTTCCCCTCCCCCAGTTCGTGCGCGCTCTCCACCAGGCGCTGCGCGGGCTGCACCATCCGCACGCCGAGCCGGTCGGCCACCGCGACCGAGCCGACGATCAGCGCGACCCCGACCCCGGCGAGGACGGCCCAGGCGGTGCCCAGGCCGTTGGTGACCTCCGCCTCGGGGACGTACACCTCGACGACCGCGATCTCGCCGGAGCTGAGCGCGACGGGCTGCAACAGCGTGGATCCGCCGGGCACTTCGGTGGTGGAGGCCCGGCCCAGCCTCCGGGTCGTGGCGATGTCCTCGTCGGCGGCGCGCTGCCGCCCGATGTCGACGGCCTGCTGCTTCCCGCCGGCGCCACCGTCGGCCCCGCCGTCACCCGCGGCGCCGCTGCCGCCGCCCGCGGGTATGTGCACGGCCATGCCCGCGTCCGACGCGGCCGAGGCGACGACCTTCTCCAACTCGGCCCGGTCGGTGGTGATCGAGAGCGCGGGGGCGACGGCCGCCGCCTCCCGCTCGGCGTTCGAGAACGCGCGGTCCCGCGCCATCTCCCTGATCACCAGGCCCAGCGGGACCGCGAAGGCCACCACGACCATCGTGGTGACGGCCACGCAGACCTTCACCAGCGCCCACCTCATCGCGCCGGCTCCGTGCCCGCGGGACCGCGCAGTCCGCCCTGCCCGGGCGGCTCCAGCTTCACGCCGACCCCGCGCAGGGTGTGCAGATAGCGCGGCCGGGCCGCCGTCTCGCCCAGCTTCCGCCGCAGCCACGACAGATGCACGTCGATCGTCTGGTCGTCCCCGTAGGACTGCTGCCACACCTCGGCCAGCAGCTCCCTGCGCGCCACGACGACACCGGGCCGCCCCGCGAGGAAGGCCAGCAGGTCGAACTCGCGCCGGGTCAGATCCAGTCGTACGCCGTCCAGTTCGGCCTGGCGGCGCAGCGGGTCGATGGCGAGCCCGCCGACCCTGAGCTGGGGCGAGGGCGGTGGCTCCGAGGCCGAGGACCGGGCCCGGCGCAGGACCGCCGCCATCCTCGCCGACAGGTGCTCGACCGAGAACGGCTTGGTCAGGTAGTCGTCCGCGCCGTCGTTCAGCAGCCGGACGATCTCCGTCTCGTCGTCCCGCGCGGTCGCCACGATCACGGGCACGTCGGTGATGCCGCGCAGCATCTTCAGCGCCTCCGACCCGTCCAGGTCGGGCAGGCCGAGATCCAGGATCACGACGTCGAAACGGAAATGGGCGACCTCGCGCAACGCCTCAAGGGCCGTGCCGACACTGCGCACCGTGTGCGCGGCCTCGGTCAGATGCCGGATGAGGGCGGAGCGTACGAACTGGTCGTCCTCGACCACGAGCACACTTGCCATGGGCCGCACCGTACGCCAATCCGGCGGACCGGGTCCTGGGCCTGTGGACAACTCCCGGGCCTGTGGACACACGCGACAGCGACGGGACTCGTGGGGCAGGATGGCCCGCGATGCGCAGAGGACTCGTACACGTACTGGCTTGGTCGCTCGCCACGGGCGCGGCGGTCACGCTGTCGTGGTGGGGTGTGCACACGGTCATGACCGGGACGGCCTACGACCCGCCGCGGGCGCTGCCGATCGCGGCGGACGGCACCACGCAGGGGGCGAAACCGCTGTCGTCCTCGACGAGTCGGCCGCAGTCCCCGGCGGAGTCGGCGGCCTCGCCGTCGAAGAGCCGGTCGCCGCGTGCGAGCGGTTCGTCTTCGGCCGCGCCCTCGACTTCGTCGTCACCGGCACCGTCGCCGTCGCGTTCGAAGCCGGCGGGTGGGGCTTCGCCGAGCGCGGGGGTCTCCGGTGAGGTGAAGAGTTACGACACCGACGGGGGGCGGGCCGTCTTCGACCTCGGGAAGACGTCCGCGGCGCTGGTGTCCGCGACGCCCGCGTCCGGGTGGTCGATGCAGCTGTGGAAGACGGAGACGTGGATTCGGGTGGAGTTCTCGTCCGGGGCGGATCGGGTGTCGGTGTTCTGTACGTGGCACGACTCCGCGCCGCGGGTCGAAGTGAACACTTACTGAGGGTTCTGAGGGTTCTGAGGGTTCTGACTTCGGCTGCGGGTCCGGTGGGGGCTGGTCGCGCAGTTCCCCGCGCCCCTGAGGGGGCGCCATGGTGGGCCCCTACTTGAAAGCGGATGGTGGAGGAGCCGGGGAGGGGACTGCCTCCGCGTCCGTCACCGGGGCCGCTCCGCCGGTGAAGTCCCTCAGCGCCTTGCCGTGTTCGACTCTGGCCGGGTGGGGGTCGGAGGCCGCTCGGCGGGTCAGTTCCGCGACCGGCAGCGGCTGGTCGGAGGCGACCAGGACCGCGTTGCCGAAGCGTTTGCCGCGCAGGACCGTGGGGTCGGCGACGAGGGCGAGTTCGGGGAAGACGCCGGCCGCGGTGGCGATCTGGCCGCGCAGATGCGCCAGGGGCGGACCGTCGGCGAGGTTGGCGGCGTACAGGCCACCGGCCTTCACGACCCTGCGGACCTCGGTGAGGAACTCTCCGGATGTCAGATGCGCGGGCGTGCGCGCCCCGCTGAACACGTCCGCGACGACCAGGTCCGCCCAGCCGTCCGGGACCTTGGCGAGCCCGTCGCGCGCGTCGGCGGACCGCACGCGAATCCGGGCGTTCGGGTCCAACGGAAGTTCGCGTCGCACCAGTTGGACGAGCGCCGCGTCCCGTTCGACGACCTGCTGGGTCGAGCGGGGGCGGGTGGCGGCGACGTACCGGGCGAGGGTGAGGGCGCCACCGCCGAGGTGCACGGCGTGCACGGGTTTGCCGGGCGGGGCGACGAGGTCGATGACGTGCCCGATGCGGCGCTGGTACTCGAAACCGAGGTACGCCGGATCGTCGAGGTCGACATGCGACTGCGGAGCCCCGTCGATGAGCAGGGTCCACGCCCGCGCCCGCTCCCGATCGGGCAACAACTCGGCAAGCCCCCCGTCAACCTCGACAACAACGGCCGCACCCACCCCACGCCGACTCTTCCCCTTACCCATCCCCCCATTATCGACCAGCCCAAAAGGGGCGCGGGGAACGGCGCAATCTTTCGCTTTCAAGGGGCGCAGCCCTCATAGGGGCGCGGGGAACGGCGCAGTCCTTTGCCTTTAGGGGCGCGGGGAACTGCGCGACCAGCCACAACGCACCCGCACCCGACAACGAGACACCAAGCCCCCCAAACCCCCAGGGCCAACCTCAACGGCAGTTGTCCGCGGCCTCGATCAACCGAGCCGCCTCCCCCAACGCCGCCCGCAACACCGCAGGATCCGTCGCCAGCTCCGCCTCCCCCGGCGGCAGCAGCCAGTCCGACCCCTCGACGGGCGGCTCGGGCGGCGCCAGCCGCACCCCCCGCCCGTCGGTCCGCGTACACGTACTGCCGGGGACGTCCCACGCGGAAGCCGTACCGGGCGGCACCAGAAACCCCAGCGTGTCGCAGTTGTCGTCGTGCAGAACGGGCCCGACCGCCTCGGCGGGAGCACCCCGCCGCAGGATGTCGACGGCCTCCAGCCCCTGCCGGGCGGGCACGGTGACGAGGTCACAAGGGCCCCCGCGGCCTTCGCTCTGCCTGGTCTCCATCCTGGCCTCCACCACGGAACCCCTCCTCGATCGAGCACACCACATGGTTCAACGCTGCACAGCGTCAACGGCTACGGCGAAACTCGGCCGCAAAGGATGGCAGTTCATGGCAGATCAGGGATGAGATATCCGTTTTGTAGCCAAACCCCGCGTGGTGGCCTCGTCACAGCGGGTACGTTCGTGCCCGCCGGAACACCGGTGCGGCTCGATCGCTCACATGATCAACTCGCCCCGTTTCCGGCATGGTTCGACGGTTCGCGAGAGAGGGCCCGGCCATGGCGTCGTCACCGACGACCTCGTCGTCCCAGTCACCCCGGCCACCTCGGCCGCCACGGCCGAATCTCGCCTTCCGGCGCCTGCGCGGACAGCGCTCGCCGGGCGAGTTCGCCGCCGCCGTGCGGCGGGCGGCCCGGGAGATCGACGAACGGGTCAGCTGCGACGCGCGCTACATCGGGCGGGTCGAGGCGGGCGAGATCCGCTGTCCCAACTACGCGTACGAACGGGTTTTCCTGCACATGTTCCCCGGCCGGACACTGACCGACCTGGGGTTCGTCCCCCGTTCGGCGGTACGTGGACGGGGGGCGCGCACCGCCGAGGTGGCGCCCGCTCCACGCACCACGAGCCCACTGTCCGCCCCGCATGAGACGGACGGGGCGTACGAGCCGTATGTAACGACACACGACCCGTATACGTCGTACGACGCGCAGGAGCCGTACGACCCGCACGAGATCGCCGATCGGAACCACGAGGAGAGCGACGTGCAACGTCGCGCATTCATGAGCGGCGGTACCGCCACGGTGGCGGCCGCCTCGTTGGGCCCCTGGGGGCTCGCGTTCGGCGGCACGGCCGAGGCCGCGCCGCGATCCGTGCGCCGCGCCGGCGAAGCGGAGGCGGGGGCGCTGGAAGAGGCCGTCCGCAAGATCCGCCTGCTGGACGACCGGCACGGCGCCGACGGGCTGTACCGGAGGGCGGCGGCTCCACTGCGGGCCGCGTACGCCCTGCTGGACGCCGGTGCGGCACGGCAGGCGACCACCGACCGGCTGCACACCGGGGCCGGTGAGCTGGCCATCTCGGTCGGCTGGCTGGCGCACGACTCGGGGCGGTTCGACGACGCCCGCTCGCACTACGCGGAGGCGCTCGCGACGGCCCGGGTGGCCAGGGACCCGGCCCTGGAGGCACACGCCTTCTGCAACACGTCCTTCCTCGCCCGGGACGCGGGACGGCCCCGCGAGGCGGTGCGGGCGGCCCAGGCCGCGCAGTACGCGGCGCGCCCCCTGGGCTCGGCCCGGCTCCTGTCGCTGCTCGCGCTGCGCGAGGCGGGCGGCTGGGCGGGGCTGGCCGACCGGCGGGGCTGCGAGCAGGCGCTGACCCGGGCGCAGGCCCTGTACGGGCGGGGCCCCTGCGACGCAGATCCGGAGTGGATGAGCTTCTACGGAGACGCCGAACTGGCCGGCCTGGAGGCGCAGTGCTGGTCGACGCTCGGCGACTGGCAGCGCGCCGCCCACCAGGCCCGCCGGGCGACCCGGCTCCAGGACCCGCACTTCACCCGCAATCTCGCGCTGTACACGGCCGAACTCGCCGACGACCTGGCCCGCGCCGGGCATCCGGACGAGGCCGCCGCGGCCGGGCTGCGCGTCCTGGACCTGCTGGACGAGGTCCAGTCGTCCCGGGTGCAGACCATGCTGGCGGGGACGGCCAGGGTCCTGCTGCCGCACCGCCGCGCGTCGGGGGTGTCGGACTTCCTGGCACGGCACGGGGCCCTGCCGCGACCCGCCTAGGCCGTGCCCGGATCAGGGTGTGCCCGGGCCGGACCGGGCCGGGCTCGGCCGTGCCCGGCTACGGGATCAGGTGGCCGCAGTCGTTCCAGGTCTCGATCGCGGGCTCTCCGTAGGCCCAGCCCAGGACGGAGAGGGACGTGGGGTTGAGGCGGACACGGGCAGCGAAGCCGAGGTCCAGGCCGAGCCAGCGGGCGCCGATCGACCGCAGGATGTGGCCGTGGGCGAAGACCAGCACGTCATGCTCCCCGGCGCGGACCCGCTCGACGACCTCGTCCGCGCGCGCGGAGACCTCGGCGAGGCTCTCGCCCCCGGGCACGCCGTCCCGCCAGATCAGCCAGTCGGGGCGGTCGGCCCGGATCTCGTCGGGGGTCAGGCCCTCGTACGCGCCGTAGTCCCACTCCATGAGCGCGTCCCAGGGGGTCGCCCGGCCGCCGAAGCCGGCGATCTCGCACGTCTCACGCGCGCGTACCAGCGGGCTGGTGAGGACCTCCGCCCCGGGAAGCCCGTCCAGCGGCGCCCGGTGCAGGCGCTCGCCGAGCAGTTTCGCGCCGCGTCTGCCCTCGTCCAGGAGAGGGATGTCGGTCCTGCCGGTGTGCTTGCCGGACAGCGACCACTGCGTCTGTCCGTGGCGGGCCAACAGGATGCGCGGTGCCATGAAAGGGCCTTTCGGGGAAACTCGGGCGGGTGAACCGCGGAAGAACGAGGGATGGATCACTTCAATCATCGCGCACGCGGGTGAGAAGCAACCCGGCGGGCGATCTCCGCGTCTTTGAGCACCGGGGGCGCCACCGCGAGGGAAGCGCACAGACCGTACATTGGTCCGCGGCACTGCGCGCGGGGGAGCAGGAGGGGGAGGAATCGGATGCTGCGGACCGATGCACCAGTCAGCGAGGCGGCACCACGGACCCGCCTGCGCTGGTGGACCGAGCTGCCCCTGATCCTGCTGGTCTACGGGGCCTACTCGGCGGGACGGCTCCTCGCGCGCGGGGACGTGACCCACGCCGTCGACCACGGCCTGGCGATCCTGCGGGTGGAGAAGTTCTTCTACCTGAACGCCGAGCACCCGCTGAACCGCCTGTTCACGCGTGAACCCTGGCTCGGCATCCCGGCGGACTTCTGGTACGCGTCACTGCACTACATGGTGACGCCCGCCGTCCTGGTCTGGCTGTTCCGCTCCCGCGCGGTGCGCTACCGGGCCGCCCGGACCTGGTTGATGACGTCCACGTTCATGGGCCTGATCGGTTTCACCCTGCTGCCGACCTGCCCGCCCCGGCTGCTGTCGGCGAGCCACGGATTCGTCGACACGATGGCCCAGTACAGCGACTACGGCTGGTGGGGCGGCGAGGCGAGCGCGCCCCGCGGACTCGGCGGCATGACGAACCAGTACGCGGCGATGCCGAGCCTGCACTGCGGCTGGGCCCTGTGGTGCGGCGTGATGCTCTGGATGTACGGCGGCACGCGGCTCACCAAGATCGCGGGCGTCCTGTACCCGCTGATCACGACGATCGTGGTGATGGGCACCGCCAACCACTACTTCCTGGACGCCGTCGCGGGCTTCGCCGTCATGGGCGCCGGATTCCTGCTCACCCGGCCGGTGCTGCGGCTCGCGGACACGTTCCGGGCACGGTTCGGGATCCGTCCCTTCGCACCGGGCCTCGGGGGTCCCCCGGCCGCCACACCGGTCACCCCGCACGACACGGGTTCCTCGATTGTCAGTGCAGGGTGCCAGACTTCGCCGGGTGAGCGACTTCCCCGACAACGCAAGGTCCCAGCCACCCCGGGTGCCGCAGAGCCGGGAGCCGAACCGGCAGTCAGTCCCGTCGACTCGGGGGACGAGACTCCGGCAGCGGCTCGCTGAGCTGCGCGGCCCGGCCGTCCCGCCGCAGCCGCTGGACGCGCGCGCCCTCGCGGCGCTCGCGGCCAATCCCGGGTGCCGCCGGCGCGCGATCCTCGACGGCGCGGGCGTGAACAAGACGGCGCTGGCGAGCGCGCTCGGCTCGCCGTCGGCCTTCGGGCAGTCGCAGTTCGCGTTCATGCGGGGCAACGCCTTCGAGGCGCGGGTCAAGGCCGACGGAGGCGCGGAGCTGCTGCGGCTCGTGCACGAGAAGCTGGACGCGGGGGCCGAACCGCCCGCCGGCGGCGCGGTGCCCGACCTCGGCGCCAGCGGTCCCGAAGGGCGCACGGCCCGTACGGCGCTGGCGTTGCGCGAGGCCACCGCGGCGGGCGGCTGGACACTGCTCGACCACCCGCTGTTCGCCCTGGAGGTGGCGGGCTCCCCCGCCTTCCTGGAGCCGGACGCGGTGGTCGTGCACCCCGACGGCGGCTGGACGGTCGTCGAGATCAAGTCCTTCCCGATGCTGGACGGTTCGGCGGACCCGGCCAAGGTGGGCGCGGCGGCCCGCCAGTCCGCGGTGTACGTGCTGGCGCTTGAGCAGGTCGCGGCCCGGCTCGACCCCGCGCCCGAGGTCCACCACACGGTGCTGCTGGTCTGCCCGAAGGACTTCTCCAACCTGCCCACCGCGTCGGCCGTGGACGTCCGCAAGCAGTGCTCGGTGACCCGCCGCCAGCTGGACCGCCTCACGCGCGTCGAGGACATCGCCGACGCGCTCCCCGAGGGCACCTGCTTCTCCCCCGACCTGCCCGCCGCCGAACTGACGGCCGCGGTGGAGTCGGTCCCGGCGACCTACGCCCCCGAGTGCCTGGCCGCCTGCGAACTGGCCTTCCACTGCCGTGCCCGCTCCCGCGCCGAGGGCGCGGTCACCGCCCTGGGCCGCTCCCTACGAGCGGAACTGGGCTCCCTGACCACGGTCACCGACGTCCTCTCAGCGGCCCACGGCCACACGGGAGACCCGAAGGACCCCACGGTCGAAACCCTCCGCAGAGCGGCAGCCCTCCGCGCAGAGGCCCTGGGCGGGCCCCAAAGGGGCGCGGGGAACTGCGCGACCAGCCACGACGGCGCGGCACCCGACAACGAACTCCAGGGGTCGAAATGACCCTGATCACCACCCTCGCAAGGCTGGAAGCCGTACACACCGGCCGCGCCCAACCCCTCACCACCGTCCGCCACCGCCACCTCACCGACCACCCCCTGGTCCTCGTCCCGCTCACCACCGCGGGAGAGGCCGGCGCCCCGCTCGGCGCACTGGTCGGCACGGACCGCGACGAACCACGCCTCCTCGTCGTACCGCAGCCCCGCGACCGTGACCTCCGCTTCGCGTTCCTCACCGAGCTCGCGGACATCGTCCTGCCGTACATCGACGCCTACGCGGACGACGTCGAGGCAGCCGAGCGCAACGAGACCGACCCGGAGACCGGCAAACGGGTCAAGGTCGAGGTCGAACTGTGCGCGGACGCACCGCAGTTGATCGTCCCGGGCCGGGCCGGCATCGAGCTCGTACGGCTGCTGGGGCGTTCCATGCGGTTCCGGCGCACCGCCGAGCAGGACCCGGAGACGCCCTATCCCGCACCGCCGCGCGTGCCACTGCTCGGGCGGTGGCTCACGCACTACGGGGAGCGGGCGCGGGTGCCGGGTTCGTCGCTCCTGACGGCTCTCACCGACGCCCTGTCCCGGCACTGGGCCACCGGCCAGTCCTCCCTGGAGGACCAGCATCTCGGCGCGCTGCTCGCCTGGATCGACCCGCCGCAGGGCGAGTCCGGCGCCGAGGCGGCGCTGCGCGCCGAGCTGGAGCGGGACGCCCAGGGCCAGCTCGTCTGCCCGCCCGCGGGACCGGCCACCGACCCTGCCTTCGACAACAAGCTGCTCGCCCCCGCCATCGAGCGCTACGACCGCGCGCGGACGGCGTTCGCCGCCGCCGAGGACGGTGTCGAGGCGGACGACCGGCTCGGTGAACTGACCGCCGCCGAGCAGCGGATCCACGAGCTGGTGGCGAGCCGCACCCGCCCCACCTGGGACGCGGTGTGGCACGGCCTCGACCTGCTGCGGACCCTGCCCGAAGGTCCGCGCGCGGCCGACCGGTGGACCCGCGACCGCTGGTCGTTCACCGGCCACCGGGACCGGGTCCTCGCCGGCGAGCCGCCGCAGCCGCGCCGCGACGACGCGGTCACGGCGGCGAACAAGCTCGCCACGCGTGAACGCGAACAGGCCCGGCTGGAGGCCCAGGAGGCCCTGGACGACCCGCTGGTCATGGCCGGGCGCCGGCTCGGGGGTGAGGCCTTCGCGGGTGAGGTCGTCGATGTCGTGATGGCGTACAGCGAGGGGAAACGGGCCGCCCCGCGCCCCCTGGTGACCGTCCGGACGGACGACCGGCCGCATCTCGGCGAGCGGGCGAAGGTCTACCGCTCGCTCGGCGGAAAGCCGCAGTCGGCGGAGTTCGTGGGCTACGAGCAGGACGGCTCAGGCGGCGCTGCCGAACCCGGATCCGAGCCCGAGCCCGGGTCCGGATCCGGCGGCACCCTCGTCGTGCTGCGCATCCTCGACAAGATGGGCCGCGGCAAGGAACCCGAGCCCGGATCCGTACCGGAGAAGGGCGAACCGCTCTGCTTCACGCTCTTCGAGCACGAGCAGCGGGGCGGCGCGAAGCTGCCCGAGCCGGAGGACACGCCGTGGACGCACGGCGGGCCGCCCGGAGAGACCGAAGCCGCCCCGCAGCCCGACGCCGTGACCCCGGAGGACGTCCTGTGACCACCGTGTTCGACCCGGGGGCCGAGGCCGCCCGCGCCACCGACGCGATCCTGCGCGACACCCTGCACGGGGCGCACCGCGGGGTCGTGGTCGACTCGCCGCCCGGCGCGGGCAAGTCCACCCTCGTCGTGCGGGCCGCGCTGGAACTGGCCGAGGCCGGGCGCCCGTTGATGGTGATCGCCCAGACGAACGCCCAGGTGGACGACCTGGTGCTGCGGCTCGCCGAGAAGAACCCGGAGCTGCCGGTCGGCCGGCTGCACAGCAGCGACTCCGACCCGTACGACAAGGCGCTCGACGACCTGCCGAACGTACGCAAGTCCGCGAAGGCGGGTGACCTCGCCGGGCTCGACGTGGTGATCTCGACGGCCGCGAAGTGGGCGCATGTCAAAGGGGTCGAGCCGTGGCGGCACGCGATCGTCGACGAGGCGTACCAGATGCGCTCGGACGCGCTGCTGGCCGTGGCGGGGCTGTTCGAGCGGGCGCTGTTCGTGGGTGACCCGGGCCAGCTGGACCCGTTCGCGATCGTCGGCTCGGAGCAGTGGGCGGGCCTGTCGTACGACCCCTCCGCGTCGGCCGTGACGACGCTGCTCGCGCACAATCCGGAGCTGCCGCAGCACCGGTTGCCGGTCTCGTGGCGGCTCCCTGCCTCCGCGGCGCCGCTGGTGTCGGCCGCGTTCTACCCCTTCACCCCGTTCCGCAGCGGCACGGGCCACGGCGACCGGCGGCTCGCCTTCGCGGTGCCGTCGGACGGTTCGGGCCCCGACCGCGTCATCGACGAGGCGGCCGAGTCGGGCTGGGGCCTGCTGGAGCTGCCCGCCCGGCACACCCCGCGTACGGACCCGGAGGCGGTCCATGCCCTCGCCCTGGTCGTACGCCGGCTGCTGGACCGGGGCGGCGCGGCGACCTCGGAGCGGTCGACCGACGCGGCCCCGCTGACCGCCGACCGCATCGCCGTCGGCACCGCCCACCGCGACCAGGCCGCGGCCGTCCGGGCGGCGCTGGCCGAACTGGGCGTCCCCGAGGTGACGGTCGACACGGCGAACCGGCTGCAGGGCCGCGAGTTCGACGTGACCGTCGTCCTGCACCCGCTGTCGGGGCGGCCCGACGCGACGGCCTTCCATCTGGAGACGGGCCGCCTGTGCGTGCTGGCCTCGCGCCACCGGCACGCCTGCATCGTCGTGTGCCGCGCCGGTGTCACCGACCTCCTGGACGACCACCCCTCCACGGAGCCGGTGCAGCTGGGCGTCACGGTGAAGTTCCCGGACGGCTGGGAGGCGAACCACGCGGTGTTCTCCCATCTGTCCGAACACCGGGTGGTGTGGGAGTCGTAAGGGAGCGCGTGAGTGCGCGCGGGGGTGTTCGGGGGTTCGGGGGCGTGCGTCGGGGCCGGTGGCCCTCTTGCGCGGTCAAGGGACAATGGACGGTGGCCCGCCCACACGGACGGGCCGACCGCTGTACGAGGAGGAGAAGTCATGGCGGAGCCCACGCCGCGTCGGAACGAGCCGCGGCTTCGCCCCGCGCCGCTGCTCTTCGAGCCGGCGGAGGCGGCGACCGATCCGGAGCATTTCTTCGACCTGGAGTCGATAGACGATCCGCTGGCGTTGCTGGCGCGCTCCACGGAGTTGGCGCTCGCGTTCCGGGCGGCGACGGATCGGGCCGTGGAGTTCCAGGCGATGGCCGCGGCGCAGCTCGCGGATCCTCGGCGGTTCGATCGGCTCACCCCGGCGGAGGTCGCTGCGCGGGCTGAGTGGACCGAGGACTATGCGGTGAAGATGGTGGAGTTCGGGCGGGAGTTGTTGCGGGGGGCTGACGCGGAGGGGTATGCGGATCCGGTGTGATCGCCCTCCCGGGCGGGGGTTGGTCGGCGGGTGCGGGTCCGGTGGGGGCTGGTCGCGCCGTTCCCCGCGCCCCTTGGGGGCTGCGCCCCCTGAAGACAAAAGATTGCGCCGTTCCCCGCGCCCCTGAAAGCCAAAGACTGCGCCGTTCCCCGCGCCCCTGAGGGGCGGCTTGGCATATGCCAGGTGGGCAAGATACTCCACCCTGTCCTCTCCTGTCCTGGGTTCCGGCAACCCTGCGGAAGGGGGCGATCACGGCGGGTAGACCTGGATGGTATGAGCATCGATGGGAACTACGGCGGGGTCGGGGTCACCGGGGTCACGCAGGAGGGCGCCGCCTGGCTCGCCTCGGCAGGAACGTATCCGCGCAGTACGCGCGTCCTCTGGGAGGACCGGCCCACCGCCCCGGTCGTCCTCGCCTGCGGATCAGTCTTCGACGTCGTCAACGCCCCCGCCCTGTTCGGCCGCCTCATGCTCGACGGGCTGTGGGACGAGGGGCCGGGCTCCGGCCCCGTGGCCGCCCACCGGGGCCGGATGCTGCTGTTCGCCGCCCCCGGCACGGCGCAGCGCCTGCCCTCGCTGCTGGAGTGGGAGGAGTGGGGATCGGGCGGTGCCTCGGAGCGGGGCCGGGCCATCCCGCCGCTCCTGTGCCACGGCACCGGTGACGCGGTGACCGTCCCCGCCCCGGTCCCCTGCGCGCCGCCGGAGCCGGCCGCCGCGGGCCGTCTCGGCTCCCGCTGGCTGGTCGCCCCCGACACCCGCACCCCCTGGCTGCCGGGGCCGGAGATCATGCTGTGGGCGGCACTGCGGGCGGCCCGGTCAGCGGCCCGGCGGCGGCTCTCGGAGCCCTTCCCCGCTGCGCCGATATCGATTTTTCCTCCCGCCGATCAGGATGCTAAGGTCTACGACGTCAGCAGGCGCCGCTAGCTCAGTTGGTTAGAGCAGCTGACTCTTAATCAGCGGGTCCGGGGTTCGAGTCCCTGGCGGCGCACAGACGGTGAGAAGCCCCTCGCGGAAGCGGGGGGCTTTTCGCATGCCCGGGCCCTCTGGGTGGTGTCTAGGAACGGTCCCGGCCGGTCGAGATCGTCACCGTCCACGCGCCCGACGCCGTCCGGTCCGACACCTCGACCCGGACGTCCTCCCCGGGCACGGTGAAGCTCTCGCCGAGGCCGACCGGCGCGTCCGCGAGGGGGGCGTACACCGAGTCGTCCCAGCAGGTCCCGGACCCGGGGTGCGCGTCGACCACCTCGATCGGGCCGCGGCCGGACTCCGCCCCGCCGCGCACGCGGTAGACGAGCACACCCTGTGAGCAGGCCTCCTCATCGTTGCCTGCCGGCCCCCGCACCTCGAAAGCGAGGACGCTGTCGCGGGCGGTGCGCACCACCGCGAGCTTCGTGCCGCCCGCGCTCCCGGACCCCGCCCACCCCGGCCCGGACGCCGTCTCGGATCCCGGCGCGCCCATCGCGGTGCCGCCCGCCGCGGCCACGGCGGACCCCGCCGCCAGCGGCTCCAGCGTCAGTCGCGCACCCCGTCCGCCCGCGTCCCGTACGCACGTCACCTGACGCGGTTCCAGCCACCCGAGTTTCCATTTGTGCCAGCCGAAGAGGTCGGGGGCGAGTCCGAACTGGCTGCCCATGAGGTCCCAGTCGCCGACGTACGTGTCCCAGTCGCCCTTGCCGTCGACGGGCCGGTGGTAGAGGTCGGGCAGATCGAAGACGTGGCCGGTCTCGTGGGCGAGGACCAGCCGGTCCGGCGGATGCTTCTCGAACACCGTGACGACCCGGCGGATGTCCGTCCCGTCGGCCCGCAGCGGGACGTCCATGTTCACCACCTTCGTGGCGTCCGAGTCGACCCCGGGGGCGTCGGGATCGGCGACGAAGTAGACGACGTCGTAACGGGAGAAGTCGACCTGGCTGTCGGCCGCCGCGAGGGCGTCCCGCAGATACGCGGAGCGCGACGCCGCGTTCCAGTCGCGCTGTATGGCGTACGCGGTCGACGGCCGCGGCATCCGGATCCAGTCGCGCAGCGGGTGCGGTCGCAGCTGGAACTTTCCGTACGAGGCCCGTTCGAAGAAGCGGCTGGTGGCGGGGAAGTAGTCGGCCGTCAGTTCGGCGGGCCCGGTCAGGGGCGTGGCGTCGGGGAAGGAGAGGAAGACCATCACCGCGTCCAGGCGGCGGGCGGGCCGCGGGTAGGCGGCGTTCCAGGTGTCCACGCCCTCGGAGTGGTGGGCCGCGGTGCGCTTCAGCGCGCACGGCACGGAGAGCGGCACGGCGGCCGTGGGGACCGCCAGGGAGGTGGCCGCGAGCGCCGCCATGGAGGTGAACACGGCCGCGGGCATCCGCCATCCGTGACCGGTCCGCACCTGCCCGTACCAACGGGGTCGGACCCCGCCACGGGTGAGCCCCTTGAGGGGGAGCAGACGCGGCACGTCGACCTCCGGATGCGGAATTCGGGATACCGCAACCAGCCTGTGATGATTTGTTCTCCTACGTCCTGTTTATCTGATCCAAAGGAGTGAGCGGGCCGACATCCGACCGAGAACATCGGGGAGCACCAGGGGGGCGCCAGGACACGCCGACACCCCGAGCACTCACGGAACGTCACAAGTGATCGGCCGATGAAGGAACCTGTCCAGGTGCGGGCAGAAACGATCTGTCAGAAAGGGGTGCCCTTCCGGGACACTGGACGGTAGCTGGAAGGCCTAACGGCCAGCCTCTATGATCGGCACACTTTCCTGCGCGGACACGGCTGGAGCGGCCGTCCACCACCGGCCGACCCCCGACGAGACCTGTACGACGAACGAGTGCACAGCGGGAGCGAACGGTGAGCGGAACGTCCGATGGACCGGCGCCCACGGCAGACCTCGTGCGGTCGGCCGTCACAGAGAGTCATGTCACGAGCTCTCTTCGTGCCGGGACCCTTTCCCCCGAGGAGCGGGCCCGACGTGTCGAGCCCCTGGTAGAGCCCCTGATCGACAGTCCTGTCGATCTGTCGGCCGGGCTTCCGGTCGGCCTCTCGTCCAAGTTCCCGGTCGGTCTGGCCGCGGGACTTCCGGCGCGGCTGTCGGCCGCCGCCCCGGCCGGACCCCCCTCGCCCCCGGAGAGCGGGTCCGGGGCCGGTTCGGACGTCGACGGCCGTACGTTTCGAGCCACCTTCGCCGCCGCGCCCCTCGCGATGGCCGTCGTGGACCGCGAGGGCCGGGTCGTCACGGCCAACGACACACTGGCCGCGCTGCTCGGCACGGGCTCCGCCGGGGACAGCCTGGTCGGCCGCATCGCCGCCGACCTGGTCGACCTCGCCTCGGACGCCCGGACGTGGCACGCGTACCGCGAGGTGCTCCGCGGCCGGCAGGCCCGGCTGCGCTGCACCCGGCGCCTCAAGCACCCCGACGGCCACTCGCTCTGGGCGCAGGTGACGGTCAGTCCGCTGCCCGAGGAGGAGCGGGCGGTGCTGATCTCGGTCTCCGACATCAGTGGCCGCCGGGAGCTCCAGGCGCGGCTGCGGCATCTGCAGATGCACGATCCGGTGACCCGGCTGCCCAACCGCACCCTGTTCTTCGAGCGTCTGTCGGCCGCGCTGGAGGCCGAGGCGTACGAGGAGTCCGGCACCGGCCGGATCGGGCTGTGCTATCTGGACCTGGACGGATTCAAGGCCGTCAACGACACGCTCGGCCACCGCGTCGGGGACAGGCTGCTGGCGGCCGTCGCCGAACGGCTGACCCGCTGCGCGAACGAGGCCGGGTACGCGAGAACGGCCACCCCGCTGGTCGCCCGGCTCGGCGGCGACGAGTTCGCGCTGCTGGTCGAGGACTCAACGGGTACGGAACAGCTCGCGGACCTGGCCGATTCCGTGCTCAAGTCCTTGCAGGTGCCCTTCGACCTGTCCGGGCAGCGGCTGTCGGTCTCGGCCTCGATCGGTGTCGTGGAGCGGCACGCGGCCGGCACCACCGCGACCGGGCTGATGCAGGCCGCCGACACCACGCTGTACTGGGCGAAGGCCGACGGCAAGGCCCGCTGGACGCTCTTCGACCCGGAGCGCAACGCCCACCGCATGACCCGTCAGGCGCTCTCCTCCACCCTGCGTCCCGCGGTCGAGCGCGGGGAGTTCGCCCTGGAGTACCAGCCGCTGGTGTGCATGGAGGACGGCGTGGTGCGCGGCGTCGAGGCGCTGGTGCGATGGAACCATCCTCAGTTCGGCACACTGACGCCGAATCGGTTCATCGGACTGGCCGAGGAGGACGGGTCGATCGTGCAGCTGGGCCGCTGGGTGCTGGCCACCGCCTGCCGGCAGGCCCGCCGCTGGCAGCTGGAGCACCCGGACGCGCAGCCGATCTTCGTCAGCGTCAACGTGGCGGTGCGGCAGGTCTGGGACTCCGACCTGGTGTCCGACGTGGCGGCGATCCTCGCGGAGACCGGGCTCGCCCCGCACCTGCTCCAGCTGGAACTCACCGAGTCCGCCGTGATGGGCTCCGCCGGCCGGCCCCTCCAGGCTCTCCAGGCGCTCAGCGACATGGGCGTGGGCATCGCCATCGACGACTTCGGCACGGGGTACTCGAACCTCGCCTACCTCAGCAGGCTGCCCGTCTCGGTGCTGAAGCTCGACGGGTCGTTCGTCCGGGGCTTCCAGTACGAGAGCGGGGAGTACGAGGGCGCCGACGGCACCGGGACGCCGCCCAACCCCGCCGACGAGGTCGTCGTCGAGGCGATGATCCAGCTGGCGCACCGGCTCGGCCTCACCGTCACCGCCGAGTGCGTGGAGACGGCGGGCCAGGCGACCCGCCTGCGGCGCATCGGCTGCGACACCGGCCAGGGCTGGCTGTACTCCCGGCCGGTGGCGCCGGATCGTATCTCCGCGCTCCTGTCGGCGGCGGCCGTCCGGTAGAGCGCGGGCGGAACCACGGGGCCTACGCGGGCAGCCCGTACGCGTCCGCGATGAGTTCGTACGAGCGCAGGCGTACGGCGCCGCTGTGGGCGTTGGCGGTGAGCATCAGCTCGTCGGCGCCCGTGCGCTTCTGCAGGTCGTCCAGGCCCGAGCGGACCTCGTCGGCCGTGCCGTGGACGACGTTCGCGTTCCAGGAGTCGACGAACTCCCGCTCCATCGGACTGAAGTCGTAGGCCGCCGCCTCCTCCGGAGTGGGGACCAGGCCGGGACGGCCCGTGCGCAGGCGGACCATGTTCAGCGCGGCGGCCTCCACCTGCCGGCGGGCCTCCTTCTCGTCGTCCGTCGCGAGCGCGGAGACACCGATGAGGGCGTAGGGCTCGTCGAGGACGGCCGACGGCCGGAAGGACTCCCGGTAGAGGTCGAGCGCCGGGACGGTGTTCTGCGCCGAGAAGTGGTGCGCGAAGGCGAAGGGCAGGCCCAGGGTGCCGGCGAGGCGGGCGCTGAAACCGGAGGAGCCGAGCAGCCACACGGGCGGCCGGTGCGGGGACTGGACACCGCCGGGCGAGGTCGCCTGGACCGGGCCCGGGACCGCGTGGATACGGGCGTACGGGTGGCCGTCCGGGAAGTCGTCGTCCAGGAACCGGGTCAGTTCCGCGAGCTGCTGGGGGAAATCGTCGGCGCCCTCGTTCAGCCGGTCCGAGCGGCGCAGGGCCGCGGCCGTGGCACCGTCCGTGCCCGGGGCCCGGCCCAGGCCCAGGTCGATACGGCCCGGGGCCATCGCTTCGAGCGTGCCGAACTGCTCCGCGATGACCAGGGGGGCGTGGTTCGGCAGCATCACGCCGCCGGAGCCGAGGCGGATGCGGGTCGTGTGGGCCGCGAGGTGGGCGAGGATCACGGCCGGTGAGCTGGAGGCCACGCCCGGCATGGAGTGGTGCTCGGCCACCCAGTAGCGGTGGAAGCCGCGGGTCTCCGCGAGGCGGGACAGCTCGACCGCTGTCCGCAGGGACTCGGTCGCGGTGTGGCCTGCGCCGACTGTGACCAGGTCCAGGACGGAGAGGGGGGTGGGGGCGGTGCCCTTCGCTTCCGCTCGGATGTCGCCGGTCTCGGGTGCCGCCACGGTGGTTCCTCCTGTTTGTCGCTCGCGATGTCCGCGATTCCCTAACAGGAGGTTGTCTCCGCTTATTCCCTCGCCCCCGCCGCCCCTACCCTTCCCGTCACTGACTCGGGGGGGGGGGGCCCCCCCCC
>NZ_JBHWZP010000132.1:0-24207 GCF_042728395.1 Streptomyces sp. NPDC060205 | reverse complement strand
CCCCCAGGTACCTGGGGGCGCGGGGAACTGCGCAAAGGGGGGCGAGGGGGCGCAGCCCCCATGCGGTGACGGGAAGGGCTACTTCACCTCGTACGGCTGGCCGTAGACCTTCCACTTCAGTGGGGTGTCCAGGTCCAGATTCCCGTCGTACAGGAACCGCCGCTGAGCCGTGTCCACCCGAGACGTGTCCCGGCGCCCCTCGTCCTCCATCGTCTTCTTCCGCATGTCCAGGAAGATGTCGAGGTACGAGACCTCCTTGCCACCCTCCGCGGGAGTGTCCGCCTCCGCCATGGCCCGCTCACGGATGCCGGAGAAACCGGGATCGCCGGGTCCGTGCATCACCATGGCGTCGTAGTAGATGAACTGACCCAGCACACCCAGCCCGTCCCGCTTCGCGATCCGCACCGCGGGATCGAAGTACACCCGGTCCCGCTCGGAATCCTGCGCCCGCTGGAACGCGGCTTTCCCCGCCTCCGCCTTCCAGGCGGCCACGAACCCGTCGCCCAGCCCCTCATGCGACTCCGACCCGTCGACCTCCCGCAGAGCGGGCAGATACCGCGCCAGCGCATTGCCCGGATGCGCCTTCGTATAACGCTCGACCAGGACGAGCAGATCGTGCGTACCGGTGGTGAAACCGATGATCCCCGCCGTGTACCCGCGGCCGTCCTCGATGTCCTCGATGTAGTCGTACTGCCCGCGCCAGTCCAGGCTGGAGTTCTCGGCGCTGGACACGATCCGCTGCGCCAGCTCCTTCTTCTCCGGCGCGTCCAGCCCGTCCGCACGCGCGTCGGGACTGGCGCTCCGGCGGTCCGAACGTCCGCCGTCGTCCCCGTGGCCGGGCACCACGAAGCAGGCCGCCAACGCGAACAGTGGGGCGACGACGAACAGCAGACGGCCAGCGCGTTTCATGAGCAAAGAGTACGATCGGCCAAGGGTGCCGTGCCGCACCGGGTGGATTTTCTGTGTACGCCGGGGGAGGTTCTGTGAGCGCGGAGGAACTGGCGCTGCTGCGGGCCGAGTTGGACGTTCCGCTACCGGACGGTTTTGCGGAACTGGACGGCGCACAGGCCCTGTTGCTCGCCCAGGCACTGCGCCGGGCACGGGAGCGCCGAGCCTCCGGACTGCACGAGTCCGTCGAGGACGCCCTCACCCTCGTACCGGCCCTGACCAGGGAACCTGTCCGCCGGATGTTCTTCCGCTGAGGGGAATCCGCATGGACACACTGCGCGGCAGAGCCGAAACCCTGAAGCTCGCCCGGCTGCTGGACGTCGAGCCACAGCAGCTGGCGTTCCTCGAAGAGCTGCCCGCCGACGACGTACGCCTCTTCCGCGAACATGCCGTCGCCGCGCTCTTCGACGAGGACCCCGTCCTGCTCGACCGCATCGCCGGCATGACGAAACTGCTGCCCGCCGCCGTCGCCGCGGGCATCGCCCAGAAGGCACTGGGCCCGCGCCTGGCCGCCGCGCTCGCCGGACGCCTCGAACCGGCCCGCGCGGCCGACATCATCGACCGGCTCCCCGTCGACTTCACGGCCCGCTGCTGCCACCACGTCGACCCGCGCCGCATCGCCGGGATCATGGGCAGACTGGACGACGACATCGTCGTACGCATCGCCCTCGTCCTCGCCGAACGCGGCGACCACCTCACGATGGGCCGGTTCGTCGGTCATCTGCGGGACTCGGCGCTGAAGAGCATCCTGCCGCAGCTCGCGGAAACGACTCTGCTGCGTACGGGGTTCGTCATCGACCATCCCGAGCGGCTCGGACACATCCTCGAACTGCTCGACGACCAGCGGATCTCCGCGGTCATCGTGGCCGCCGCCGAGCACGGTCTGTGGCCCGAGGCCATAGCCGTGGCGGGCATGGCGACCGGCGAGCAGCGGGCCCGGATCGCGTCGCTGACCGCGGCGCAGCCGGAGGGGCGGCTCGACTCGTTGATACGCGCCACGGCCGAGCAGGACCTGTGGGAGTCGCTGCTGCCGATCGTGTCGCTCCTGAGCGGGACCGAACTGCGGGCCGTCGCCGCGCTGCCCGCGCTGCGGGACCCCGCTGTGCTGGACGGGCTCGTCCACGGGGTGGTGGCTACCGGGCTCTGGGGGGACTTCTTGCCGCTGGTGGGGGTGTTGCCGCCCAGTGCCCGGCGGGTGGTGGCGGGGGTTGCGGGGGCGCTCGACGACGCGGGCCTCGACGCGTTGGCGCGCGGGGTCGACAAGGAGGGCCTCTGGGACCTGGTGCTCCCCCTCATCGAGCTGATGCCCGACGCCGGGCGGGAACGGGTCTTTGCCCTGCGGGCGTACCAGGAGCGGGCGGGGTAGTGGGGCCCGCCCCCACCGGCCCCCTCCGGGGGGTGCGGCTCGTCCACACGGCGCGCCCCGGTGGGCGCTGGCCCAAAAGATTGCGCAGTTCCCCGCGCCCCTAAAGGCAAAGGACTGCGTCGTTCCCTGCGCCCCTGAACCTGAAGGTGCGGGTCGGTGGGGGTGGGCGTAAAGGATTGCGCCGTTCCCCGCGCCCCTAAAGGCAAAGGACTGCGTCGTTCCCCGCGCCCCTGAACCTGAAGGTGCGGGCCGGTGGGGGTGGGCGTAAAGGATTGCGCAGTTCCCCGCGCCCCTGAAGGCAAAAGACTGCGCCGTTCCCCGTGCCCCCAACAGTTGGTTTTTGCGCGTTGGGGCCCTGAGTTCCACCGGGGGATGTTGACCTCTCTGCGTGGAGGGGGTGTGTCGGGATGTGTGGGCGCCGCGGCGACCGGGGTGACCCGACTTTGCGAGAGCGGCGACCGGACGTCCCGGCGCGCCCCCGCCCCACCACGCACCTCAGGGGCGCGGGGAACTGCGCAATCCCCAACGCCAACCCCCACCGGCGGTCAGCCAAGAACCCCGACCGAACAACCCCTTCGCCTTCGCAGAACTCCGTGCCACTCTGAACGGCGAGCCGAGCCAACGGGGAGGCCCACCTATGGACGCGCGAAGCGCGAAACGACCGGCGGACGCAAGCCGCGGCGAACGCGTCGCCGACTGGGCAGACGGCCGCCTCGGCATCTACACCCTCGCCAAGACCCAGATGCGCAAGGTGTTCCCGGACCACTGGTCCTTCATGCTCGGCGAGATCTGCCTCTACAGCTTCCTCATCCTCATCCTCACCGGCGTCTACCTCACCCTCTTCTTCGAACCCAGCGGCGTGGAGGTGGTCTACAACGGCTCGTACGAGCCCCTCAACGGCATCATCATGACCAGGGCGTACGAGTCCACCCTCGACATCAGCTTCGACGTACGCGGCGGACTGCTGATCCGCCAGATCCACCACTGGGCAGCCCTCGTCTTCGTCGCCGGCATGCTCGTCCACATGATGCGCGTCTTCTTCACCGGCGCGTTCCGCAAACCCCGCGAGCTGAACTGGTTCTTCGGCTGGACCCTGCTGTTCCTCGGCATCCTCACCGGCCTGACCGGCTACTCGCTCCCCGACGACCTGCTCTCCGGCACCGGCATCCGCTTCTCCCAGGGCGCGATCCTGGCCGTGCCCGTCATCGGCACGTACCTCTCCTTCTTCCTGTTCGGCGGAGAGTTCCCGGGCCACGACATCATCTCCAGGCTCTTCCCGGTCCACGTCCTGCTCCTGCCCGGGATCATGCTCGGCCTGGTCGTCGCCCATCTGATCCTGGTCTTCTACCACAAGCACACGCAGTACCCGGGCCCCGGCCGCGACCAGAAATCGGTCGTGGGCATGCCGTTCATGCCGGTCTACATGGCCAAGGCGGGCGGCTTCTTCTTCCTGGTCTTCGGCGTGCTGTCGATGATGGGCGCGATCGCCACGATCAACCCCGTGTGGGCGTTCGGCCCCTACCGCGCGGACCTGGTCACCACCGGCGCCCAGCCCGACTGGTACCTCGGCTTCTCCGAGGGCCTGATCCGGGTGATGCCGGGATGGGAGATCGACGCCTGGGGCCACACCCTGCAACTGGGCGTCTTCATCCCCTTCACCCTCTTCCCGCTGATCCTTCTGGCCATCGGCGTCTACCCGTTCATAGAGGCGTGGATCACCGGCGACAAACGCGAGCACCACATCCTCGACCGCCCCCGCAACGTCCCCACCCGAACCGCGCTGGGCGTGGCCTGGCTGAGCCTGTACGGCGTACTCCTCATCGGCGGCGGCAACGACATCGTCGCCACCCACCTCCACCTGTCGATCAACGCGATCACCTGGTTCGTACGGATCGCCTTCTTCGTCGTACCGCTCCTCGCCTTCGTCATCACCAAACGCGTCTGCCTGGGACTCCAGCGCCGCGACCGGGACAAGGTGCTGCACGGCAGGGAGTCCGGCACGATCAAACGGCTGCCGCACGGCGAGTACGTCGAGGTGCACGAACCCCTCACCCAGGCCCAGCGGTTCACCCTCACCCAGCACGACCAGGTCCCGCCGTACGACGTGGGCCCGCTCGTCGACGCGAACGGCGTGGAACGCAAGGTCAAACCCACCCGACGCCTGCGGGCGCGCCTCGCCCACGCCATGTACGGCCAGAACGCGCACATCCCCAAGCCGACCCCCGAGGAGTACCGCGAACTGACGAGCAGCGACGACCACCACTGAGGCCGTCCGGAACCCACGGGAGTCAGCCGAACCCGGCACCGGCACCCGCACCGGCACCGGCACCCGCACCCGCACCCAGCACCACCCCCCGGCACTCGCCAGGGCTGCCCCAGGCGGACCGCAGCGCCCGCGCCTTCGTGAGCCACAACGACAGGTCGTACTCCGCGGTGTACCCGATCGCGCCGTGCAACTGCAGGGCCGTACGGGCCGTCGTGTACGCCGCCTCGCAGGCCGCGACCTTGGCGGCGGCGACGTCGGCCGGGTCCATGGACAGCGCGGCGCCGAAGACCAGCGGACGCGCGAACTCCAGCGCGATCTTCGCGTCGGCCAGCCGGTGCCGCACCGCCTGGAACGAGCCGACGGGCACACCGAACTGACTGCGCTGCTTCACGTACGCCACGGTCCTGTCGAGCAGGGCGAGCCCCACTCCGAGGGCCTGCGCGGCGGTCGCGAGCCGCGCCCAGCACAGCGCGTCGGCGGCACCCGCGACGACCTGCGGCCCGGCCGCCAGGACGTCACCCCCGGGGCTGGGGAGGGCAAGACGCCGAGCGGGATCGAGGGACCGGCACACACGCGAAGCGCCCCCTCCACGAGGCGCACCCCCCGGCGCCACCCACAACTCCCCAGCCCCAGCCCCAGCCCCAGCGCCAGCCCGAGCCCCGGTCCCAGCCCCACCCTCATCCCAGCCAACGCTCAGCTCCACATCCGCCACGTCCCCGTCCAGGACGTACGGCCCCCCACCCGGCAACGCCACCGTCACGACCGTCTCCCCCGAGGCCACCCCCGGCAGGAACCTCTTCGCGAGGTGTGCGAACCCCGGCGCGGAGAGCAGTGCACCCGCCGCCACCGTCTCCACCAACGGCCCCGGCACCGCATGCCTCCCCAACTCCACGAACGCCACAGCGAGTTCGACGGGCCGCGCCCCGACCCCCTCGTACGCCTCGGGCACCGCCAACCCGAACACCCCCAGCTCCGCGATCCGCGACCACAGCGCCCGCCCGCCCGCGTGGTCGCCGGCGCCCCAGGCCCGTACGACCGCGGGTGTGTCCGCGGCCGTCAGCAGGGCGTCCAGCGAGCGCGCGAAGGCGGTCTGTTCGTCGTCCAGGAGGAAACGCATCAGCGGCGCCCCTTCGGCAGGCCGAGCAGCCGCTCGGCGATGATGTCGCGCTGGATCTCGTTCGTGCCCGCGTAGATGGGCCCCGCCAGCGAGAAGACGTACCCCTCGCCCCACCCTCCGCCGCCGTCCGCCACCTCCCCCTCCGGGCCGAGCAGATCGAGCGCGGTCTCGTGCACGGCGATGTCGAACTCGGACCAGAAGACCTTGTTCAGGCTGGACTCCGGGCCGAGGGGTTCGCCGTCGAGGAAGCGGGACGCCGCCGCGTACGTGAACAGCTGGTAGGCGCGGGCGCCGATCACCGCGTCGGCCACCCGGTCGCGCGTGTACGGGTCCCGGCCGCGCTCGTGCCACAGCGCGGCCAGCCGGTCCGCCGACGCCAGGAAACGGCCGGGGGAGCGGAGCGTCAGCCCTCGTTCGTTGCCCGCCGTCGACATAGCCACCCGCCAGCCCCGGCCGGGCTCGCCGATCACGTCCTCGTCCGGTACGAACACCTCGTCCAGGAAGAGCTCGGCGAAGGCCGGCTTCCCGTCCAGCCGGCCGATCGGGCGGACGGTCACGCCCGGCGCCCGCAGGTCGAACATCAGGTACGTGAGGCCCTGATGGGGCTTCGGCGTGTCCGGCTCGCTGCGGAAGAGGCCGAACGCGCGGTCGGCGAACGCGGCCCGCGACGACCACGTCTTCTGCCCGCTCAGCAGCCACCCGCCCTCCGTACGCACCGCCCTGGACCTGAGCGAGGCGAGGTCGGAGCCGGCCTCCGGCTCGGACCAGGCCTGCGCCCAGACGACCTCGCCGCGGGCCATCGGCGGCAGGATCCGCGCGCGCTGCTCGTCGGTGCCGTGGTCGAAGAGGGTCGGTGCGAGGAGGCTGACGCCGTTCTGCCCGACCCGGCCCGGGGCGCCCGCCGCCCAGTACTCCTCCTCGAAGACGAGCCACCGCGTCAGCCCGCACTCCCGTCCGCCGTACGCGACCGGCCAGGACACCACCGACCAGCGGTCCGCGGCGAGTTCGGCCTCCCAGACGCGGTGGGCCGCGAAGCCCTCCTCGGTCTCCAGGGAGGGCAGCGGCCCGGCCGGCACGTGCGCGTCGAGCCAGGCCCGGGCCTCGGCGCGGAACGCCTGATCGGCGGGGGAGTACATGAGGTCCACGGTCACCTTCCTCTGGCTCGACCGGCTCGGCACAGTTCCCTAACAAGTGTTTGGTAGGTTAGCGTGGCCCTATGACAGACGTCGAGGGTCCGGTGTACGAGCCCGGGCACGGGCTGCTGAAGGGACGCACCGCTGTCGTCACGGCCGCCGCCGGGGCGGGCATCGGCGGCGCCACGGCCCGCCGCTTCCTTGAGGAGGGCGCGCGCGTACTGATCAGCGACGCGCACGAGCGGCGCCTCAAGGAGTACGAGGCGGAGCTGGCGGCGGAGTTCGAGGGGGTCGCGGCGCTCGCCTGCGACGTCACCGACGAGGCCCAGGTGCGGACGCTCTTCGCCGCGGCCCTGCGGCTGCACGGGCGGCTCGACATCGTGGTCAACAACGCGGGACTCGGCGGCACTTCGACCCTCGTCGACATGAGCGACGAGCAGTGGTCGCGGGTGCTCGACGTGACACTGAACGGCACGTTCCGGTGCACGCGCGCGGCCCTGCGTGCCTTCCGCGAAGGCGGTCACGGAGGTGTGATCGTCAACAACGCCTCCGTGATCGGCTGGCGCGCCCAGGCCGGCCAGGCGCACTACGCGGCGGCGAAGGCGGGCGTGATGGCGCTGACCCGCTGCGCGGCGATGGAGGCGGCGGACTTCGGAGTGCGGATCAACGCCGTCTCACCGAGCCTCGCCATGCATCCGCATCTGGTGAAGGTGACGACCCCCGAACTGCTGGCGGAGCTGACGGCCCGCGAGGCGTTCGGGCGGTACGCGCAGCCGTGGGAGGTGGCCAATGTGATCGTGTTCCTGGCGTCCGGGTACTCCTCGTATCTGACGGGTGAGGTGGTCTCCGTGAGCAGCCAGCATGCGTGAGCGCTCCGCTGGGGGTGGCCGTGGGGTTGTGGGGGTGCCGGCGTGGTGATGCGTCCGCGGGAGCGTCGTGGCCGGCCGCGCGGTTCCCCGCGCCCCTGGCCGGGCGGGGGCTGCGCCCCGCGCCCTGTGAGGGGGCCACGGCTCACAATGGGGGCGTGTCTACCAAGAAGAAGCCTCAGGTGACGGCCTCGCCCGAGCGGCGTCGTGAACTCCTCGGCACCGCCGCCGAGGTCTTCGCCGAGCAGGGCTACAACGCCACCACCGTGCGCAAGATCGCGGACCACGCGGGCATGCTCGCGGGCAGCCTCTACTACCACTTCGACTCCAAGGAATCGATGCTGGAGGAGATCCTGCGGACCTTCCTCGACGAGCTGTGGGACGGCTACGACACCGTCCTCGACGCCGAACTGGACCCCCGCGAGACGCTGGAGGCCCTGGTCACCGAGTCGTTCCGGGAGATCGACCGGCACCGCGCGGCCGTCGCGATCTACCAGAAGGAGTCCAAGCAGCTCGTCGCGCAGGAGCGTTTCGCGTTCCTCGCCGACTCGCAGCGCAAGTTCGAGAAGGCGTGGCTCGCCACGCTGGAGCGGGGCGTGGCAGGAGAGGTCTTCCGGGACGACCTCGACATCCGGCTCACCTACCGGTTCGTGCGCGACACCGTGTGGGTCGCCGCGTCCTGGTACCGGCCCGGCGGACAGCACAGCCCGGACGAGATCGCCCGGCAGTACCTGTCGATGGTGCTGGACGGGATCGCCGTACGCAGTTGATCGCACGTGCACGTATGTGACAGAGCCGATCCAGGGGAGTTGGCATGGCCGAGGCCTACATCGTCGAAGCGGTCCGTACGCCCGTGGGGCGTCGCAAGGGCGGTCTGAGCGGGGTCCACCCGGCCGACCTGGGGGCGCATGTGCTGAAGGCACTGGTCGCGCGCTCCGGAGTCGATCCGGCTGCCGTCGAGGACGTCGTCTTCGGCTGTCTGGACGCCGTGGGGCCGCAGGCCGGTGACATCGCCCGCACGTCCTGGCTGGCGGCCGGACTGCCCGAGGAGGTCCCGGGCGTGACGATCGACCGGCAGTGCGGCTCCTCGCAGCAGGCCCTGCACTTCGCCGCCCAGGGCGTCCTCTCGGGCACGCAGGACCTCGTGGTCGCGGGCGGCGTCCAGAACATGACACAGATCCCCATCGCCTTCGCCTCCCGCCAGGCGGCCGAGCCGCTGGGACTCACCGAGGGGCCGTTCGCGGGCAGCGAGGGATGGCGCGCCCGGTACGGGGACCGGCCCGTCAACCAGTTCCTCGGCGCCGAGTCCATCGCGGCCAAGTGGGGGATCAGCCGGCGCGACCAGGAGGAGTTCGCCCTGCGGTCCCACCAGCGGGCGCTCCGCGCGATCGACGAGGGCCGCTTCGAGCGGGAGACCGTGCCGTTCGGGGACGTCACGGTCGACGAGGGGCCGCGCCGGGACACCTCGCTGGAGAAGATGGCGGGCCTGCGACCGGTCGTCGAGGGCGGCACCATCACCGCCGCCTGCTCCTCACAGGTCTCCGACGGGGCCGCCGCGATGCTGCTCGCCTCCGAACGGGCCGTCCGCGAGCACGGGCTCACCCCCCGGGCGCGCGTGCACCACCTCTCCGTGCGGGGGGAGGATCCGATACGGATGCTGTCGGCGCCGATTCCCGCCACCGCGTACGCCCTGAAGAAAGCCGGCATGTCCATCGACGAGATCGATCTCGTCGAGATCAACGAGGCGTTCGCGCCTGTCGTACTCGCCTGGCTGAAGGAGACCGGGGCGGATCCCGACCGGGTCAATGTCAATGGGGGCGCGATCGCGCTGGGGCATCCCCTGGGGGCCACGGGGGTGAAGCTGATGACGACCCTGCTCCATGAACTGGAGCGGGTCGGCGGGCGGTTCGGGTTGCAGACGATGTGTGAGGGCGGGGGGCAGGCGAACGTGACCATCGTCGAGCGGCTTTAGGTCTCGTCGTCGGCTGCGGGCCGGTGGAGGTTGCCCGCGATGTTCCCCGCGCCCCCAAAAGCGCTCAGGACGGGCCCGGATCAGGGAGGGCGCGGAGTGTTCGGTGGGCTTCGGCCATCACCCTCTCCACCAGGTCCGCGCACGACGGCAAGTCGTCGATCACGCCTGCCACCTGGCCCGACGCCATCACCCCGAGGTCCGTACGGCCCTCCACCATGGACGCCCTCAGGAGCATGGGCGTGTTGGCGGCCAGCAGGACCTGGCTCCAGGTCAGGTCCTTGCCGTGCTTCATCGCCAGGCCGTCGCGGATCAGCTGGGGCCAGCCGAGCCCCGAGAGCTTTCTGAAACCGGCGGCTCTGCGCACCGCCCGGGTCAGCGTTCTCGTACGGCCCGCTCCCTCCAGGGAGTCGACCAACTCCGTACGGAGCATGCGGTGCGGCAGGCCGTCCACGGCGGTCGTCATCGTGACGTCCTTGACCGTGGCCGCGAGATACCGGGCCTTCACCGCGTCCGGCACCGTCGAGTCCGAGGTGAGGAGGAACCGGGTGCCCATGGCGACGCCCGCCGCGCCGTACGCGAGCGCCGCGACCAGGCCCCGGCCGTCGAAGAAGCCGCCCGCGGCGACGACGGGTATGCCGACCGCGTCCACGACCTGGGGGAGGAGCACGCTGGTCGCCACCTCGCCCGTGTGGCCGCCGCCCTCGCCGCCCTGCACGATCACCGCGTCCGCTCCCCAGGCCGCGACCTTCTCGGCATGACGGCGGGCCCCGATCGAGGGGATGACGACCACGCCCGCGTCCTTCAGCTCGGCGATCAGCTCACGGGACGGCGCGAGCGCGAACGAGGCGACCTTCACGCCCTCCTCCACGATGATCCGGACACGGTCGCGGGCGTCCCCCGCGTCCGCGCGGAGGTTCACCCCGAACGGCGCCCCCGTACGGGAGGAGACCTCGCGGATCGCCGCCCGCAGCTGACCGGGTGTCATCGTCGCGGAGGCGAGGATGCCCAGCGCACCCGCGTTCGCCGTCGCGGAGACCAGGCGCGGGCCCGCCACCCAGCCCATCCCCGTCTGCACGATCGGATACCGGACACCGACGAGCCGCGTGAGGGCGGTCTCCATCAGCCCTTGACCTCACGGTCGCGCAGACCCTTCGGGTCCAGGTCCTCGCGGATCGTCCTCAGTTCCGCCGGAGACGGTTCACGGGTGTACGGGACGTCGTCCGGGACGGTCAGCTCGAAGCCCGTCGCCGCGACCACCTCCTCGACCGTCACCCCCGGATGCAGCGAGGCGAGCCGCATCGAACGGTCCCCGGTCGCGAAGTCGAACACCCCGAGATTCGAGACCACCCGCGGGATGCGGTGGAAACGGGTCGCCGTGGGACCCGCCGCCGCGGCGCTGTCGTACCCCACCCCGCCGATCATGTCGACCTTCTCCACGAAGACCCGCTTGGAGTGCCTGGGCACCCAGTAACTGACCGGGTTGTTCAGCGTGTTGACCGGACCGCCCCGCACCCCGAGCAACTGCCGGGTGGGCCGCTCCCAGTCGCCCACGCAGGAGATGTTCTGGTTGCCGAAGCGGTCGATCTGGCTCGCGCCCATCATCACGTGCCGGCGCCCGCCGGTCACCAGAGCCAGATGCTGCCGGTACGGCAACCAGCCCTCCGGCGTGCCGTCCGGACCGACCAGCAGCGCCTCGCCGTCGGTCAGCAGCAGCTCGGGCGAGAAGGTGCGCCGGGCGAGACGAGCCCCTATCGACGGGATCGGGCCCATCGGACTGGCCAGTATCTCGCCGTCGCCACGCCACGCCTCCGCGCAGGCGATCACGCAGTACTCGGCGCGGGTCACCCCACTGCGGGACGCGCCCGCGGTCGCGCCCGGGGTCGTGTCCGGGGACCTGCTCGGCACCGCGCTCATGACTGCTCCTCGTGCCACGCGTCGACGGCGGTCCGATAGGCCTGTTCGTCGCCGGCGAGGAACCTCCCGGCGAACTCGGGCCACGGCATGGACGCGTAGAGCCGCTGGAGGGCCTCGTCCCGGTCGTGGTCGGGCGCGCACGACGTGAAGTGCGCGCCGCCCGGCGCCTCCACCACACCGTTCACGCTCAGCCGCTTGATCAGCAGGGTCTGGGGCGGTGCCGCCTTCGTCAGCTCGGCCGTGTCGACGATCCGCTCACAGGACACGTACGCCGCCTGGGCCGCCTCGCAGAACAGGTCGTCGAAGTACGGGTCGGGGCCCAGGTACTGGCCGTTGCCCGCGCGGTCGGCGCGGTTCACATGGACCAGTGCCGCGTCCAGCCGCAGGGCGGGCATGGCGACAAAGGTCTCGCGCACGCCCGTCGACTCGTCCTCGTACGGCGAAGTGACCGTACGCAGGCCGGGGTTGACCCGCATCACGTCCGAGCCGATGCCTGCCCGCACCGGCAGGAAGGGGAGCCGGTGGGCGGCTGCCCGCAGCCCCCACATGAACATCGCCTCGTCGATCTCCATCAGTTCGAGCGAGCCGCTCTCCCGGGCCGCCCGGAAGTGCGGTTCGAGCGGGATCGAGTCGAGCGTCGCGAAAGGGGCGACCAGCTTCCGGATCCGCCCGGCCGCCGCCAGCATGCCGACGTCCGGGCCGCCGTACGAGACGACCGTGAGATCGGTGAGCGTGGAGCGGAGCAGCGCCCGTACGAGAGCCATCGGTTTGCGGCGGGAGCCCCAGCCCCCGATGCCGAGGGTCATGCCGCTCTCCAGCCGGGAGACGGCCTCGTCGGCGGTCATCGTCTTGTCGCCCATCCCTACCTGCCCTCCTTTCCGAAGGTGTCCTGGACCGCGCGTGCGTCCCGGGCCCCGGCCGTGTCCCCGGCTCCGAACGCGTTCCGGACGCGCTCGCCCGTGCCGCCCAGGGCCGCCTCGAACGTGAAGCCCTGCTCGAAGCGGTAGCTGCGGCGCACGTCGACGGGGTCGATGCCGTTGATCGCGGCCTTGGCGAGCCGGATCAACCGGCCGTCCTTGCCCGCGATCTCCCGGGCCAGCTCCAGCACCGCCGGGCGCAGCCGGTCGCGCGCCACGACCCGCCACACCGAGCCGTGCCCGTACAACTCCGCCGCGGTCGCCGTGCGCGAGGTGTAGTACAGCGCGCGCATCAGATGCTGCGGCACCAGCCGGGACAGATGGGTGGCCGCGCCCAGCGCGCCCCGGTCCAGCTCGGGCAGCCCGAAGGTGGCGTCGTCGCTCGCCACGATCGCGTCCGCGTTGCCCACCAGGCCTATCCCGCCGCCCAGGCAGAAGCCGTGCACCTCCGCCACCACCGGTACCTCGCACTCGTACACCGCCGCGAAGGCCTCGGCGCAGCCGCCGTTGGCGCCGAGCAGGGCGGTGTCGCCCTCGGCCTGTATCTCCTTGATGTCCACGCCCGCGTTGAACCCCCGGCCCTCGGCGGCCAGCACCACACAGCGGTTCCCGGCGTCGCGGCCCGCCGCGCGCACGGCGTCGGCCAGCGCGAACCAGCCGCTCACCGGCAGCGCGTTCACCGGCGGGAAGTCGACCGTGACGACGGAAATCCCTTTTTCCGGGGACGAGGTGGAGACACCCATGGACGCATCAGCTACCTTTCCACCAAACGTTTGTTAGGTGCGATCTGCTGTCGAAGGTAACAGCCAATGCCGACGGGCGGGAGGCCCTGTGGACAACTTGCCGGGCAGGCGGCTCGTGGTGGTCACGGGCGGGACCAGGGGCGTCGGCGCCGGGATCGCGCGGGCGTTCGCCGAGGCGGGTGACGAGGTGGTGGTCTGTGCGCGCAGACCACCACAAGCACCGCTCGACGGCGTCGGGTTCGCCCCGCTCGACCTGCGCGACCCGCCGGCCGTTCGGGCCTTCTTCGGGCGGCTGCCCCGGCTGGACGTCCTCGTCAACAACGCGGGCGGCGCCCCCCACCGGCTGCTCGCCGGGACGGACGCCGAGCGGCACGCGCGCGTGATCGACCTCAACCTCGTCGCGCCTCTCACGGCCTCCCTGGCGGCGTACGACCTGCTCAAGCGCGCCCGGGGTTCCATCGTGATGATCGGCAGTGTCAGCGGCACCCGGCCCTCGCCCGGCACGGCGGCCTACGGGGCCGCGAAGGCCGGACTGGAGAACCTGGCCCGCTCGATGGCCGCGGAGTGGGCACCGGAGGTGCGGGTCAACACGCTCGTGGTCGGAATGGTCCGCACCGAGCTGTCCCACCTGCACTACGGGGGCGAGGACGGCATCGAGGCCGTCTCCCGCACCGTCCCGCTGGGACGCCTCGCCGTGCCCACGGACATCGGCAGGGCGGCCGTCTTCCTCGCGTCGGACGCCGCCGCGTACATCACCGGGGCCGGCCTCCTCGTCCACGGCGGCGGCGAACGGCCCGCCTTCCTGGACGCCGCGACCGTCAACAAGACCGACAGGGAGCACTGACATGACCGCAGACACAGGTCTCGGCACAGGCGTCGGCCCCGGTCTCCGCGCCGGTCTGTGCGACGGGCGGGTGGTCGTCGTCACGGGCGCCGGGCGCGGGCTCGGGCGGGCCCACGCGCTCGCCTTCGCGGCCGAGGGCGCCCGCGTCGTCGTCAACGACCTCGGCGTCGGACTCGACGGCTCCCCGGGGGCCGACACCCCGGCCCGGCAGGTCGTCGAGGAGATCCGCGCGGCGGGCGGCGAGGCCGTCGCACACGCCGGGGACATCGCCACGACCGAGGGCGCCGCATCCCTCGTACAGGCGGCGCTCGACTCCTTCGGACGGCTCGACACACTCGTGAACAACGCAGGGTTCCTGCGCGACCGCATGCTGGTCAATCTTGACGAGGACGACTGGGACGCCGTCATGCGTGTCCACCTGAAGGGCCACTTCCTGCCGCTGAAGCATGCCGCCGCGCACTGGCGGACGCAGGCGAAAGCGGGGCGCGTGCCCCAGGCCCGGGTCGTCAACACCAGCTCCGGAGCAGGCCTCTCCGGGTCCGTCGGGCAGGGCAACTACAGCGCGGCCAAGGCGGGCATCATCGGGCTCACCCTGGTGGCCGCCGCCGAGATGGGGCGCTACGGAGTGCAGGTCAACGCCATCGCGCCGGCCGCCCGGACCCGGATGACCGAGGCGGCCTTCGCCCAGGCCATGGCGGCACCGGACAGCGGCTTCGACGCGATGGCCCCCGAGAACGTGTCGCCGCTCGTCGTCTGGCTCGGCTCGGCCGCGAGCGACGGGGTCACCGGCCGGGTCTTCGAGACCGAGGGCGGCCGGATCACCGTCATGGACGGCTGGCGGCCCGGCCCCGGCGTCGACAAGGGGGCCCGGTGGACCCCCGCCGAGGCCGGGGACACCGCACGGGAACTCCTCGCACGCGCCCAGGCCCCGACCGCGGTCCACGGCACGCAATGAGCACAGGACGCAGTGCGCACAGGACGCGATGAGCAGCAGTAAGTAATGTCCCAGAACGGCAAAGCCCGGGGAACGCTGGACCCCGTACCCCTCGCTCGCGAGGATGCCCAGCAGGGCGGGGTGGGCGGAGGCGGACGGAGGTGGGTCCCGGTGGAGTTCGTCGGACGGTCGCACAGCCTCGCGCTCCTCGCGGCGGCCCGCGAGCGCGCCCGCGCGGGACAGCCCCAGCGCGTCCTCGTCGAGGGCCCGGCGGGCATCGGCAAGACGGCCCTCGTACGCCGCTTCCTCAGCGACGACGCGCGCGTGCCGGACGACGGCCGTGTGCTGGGCGACACGCGTGTGGGACAGCCGGACGGCGGCCTTCCACTGCCGTGTCCCCGCCTTGGGGGCGCGGGGAACCGCGCGACCAGCCACGACGTACCCGCGTGCGCCCGCGGCCCCGGTTCCGGCAGCCGCCACGCGCACGCCGGTGCTACGTGTCGCACTCCAGTACCGTGCGACAGAGCCCGCAGCGCGCCCGCACCCGCCCCCTGACCGGCACCCGGATCCGCTGATGACAGGTCGGGCAGGGGAACGAGACCCGCAGCGGACCGTGCCCGTCCGGCGCGAAGGCGTACGACACGCCCGCGGACGCAGGGCCGGACGCCGGGCCGGACGCAGTTCTGACGGCGCCGCCCTGCGCGTGGCGGCGGTCCTTCGCATAGCGGCGCCGCCCCGCCCACCCCGCCGCCGTCAGCGGCGGCTGCCGCTCGTCCTCCCGGGCCTGCGCCAGGCCGCGCGTGTACGCCGTGTACGCCTGCGGACTGGTGAACCAGGTCGCGGGATCCTCCCCGAACACCAGGGACCGCTTGGCCAGCACGTACCCGAACTCCTCCGGCGTCAGATAGCCGAGCTTCTGCGAGGACGACGCGTCCTCCCGGTACGCGTCCAGCAGCAGCCAGCCCGCACCGAGATACGTCGTCGCCGTGTCCGTGAGGATCTCGTTGTCCCGGGTGCCGGGGAACGACAGGTCCAGCCGGTGCAGGTAGACGTGCATCACCTCGTGCGCCAGCGCGGCGCCGATGTCCCGCCGATGGGTACGGAAGCGGTCGTTCAGCTCGATGAAGTACTCCGGCCCCGCGGCCAGCTCGACACTCGCCGCGTGCTCCATCTCCCGAAAGCTCACGATCATGCGGGCGTCCGGCAGCCGGAAGTGGCGCACCAGCTCGCGCGCCACCCGCTGCGCGCCCAGATACAGGTCGTCCGTGTCGCAGAACGCCACATCGGCGGGGGCCACGCTGGCGGCGAAGGCGTGGACGGTGTCGTACGAGAGCCGCTTGTACAGCGCGGTGACCGCCGCGCGCACCGTCTCCAGGTGCGGGTAGCCGTGCTTGACCGGACCGCCGTTCGCCATGCCCGAACCCCCAGAAGCTCCGAACAGGCCCCGAACCTCTTTCCACCTTAAGGGGACGCGAGCGAATTCTCGCGGGTTGGGTTGCCCGACGTGTACGTGACATCCACCCTTGCCTCACCTGCCGCATGATCTTCATACTTCTGTGCACTCTTCTGTGCGCTCAACCCCCTACGAAAGGGAACAAGTTGACCAATGGAATGCTCGGTCTCCTCAGGAGACCAGCCTTTCGGCGGGCCGCGGCGATCGGTGCCGTCGCTCTCGCGACCGCCAGCCTCCAGCCCGTCGCCGCGCATGCCGCGCCCACCCCGATAGTCGGCGGCGCGCCCGCCGCGCAGGGTGAGTTCCCGTTCATGGTCAGCCTGTCCATGGGCTGCGGCGGCTCGCTCTACAAGAAGGACGTCGTCCTGACCGCCGCGCACTGCGTGGACGGCTCGGGCAACACGACCCGTATCACCGCGACCGCGGGGGTCGCCAACCTCGGCGCGTCCGGTGCGATCAAGGTCAGGTCGACCAAGGTCGTCCAGGCGCCGGGCTACAACGGCAACGGCAAGGACTGGGCGCTCATCAAGCTCGCCCGGCCCATCGACCTGCCGACGCTGAAGATCGCGACGACGACCCGCTACAACAAGGGGACGTTCACCATCGCCGGGTGGGGCGACCCCGTGGAGAACGCGAACACCGGCTCGGTGAAGCTGCTCAAGGCCAAGGTGCCTTTTGTGGCCGACCGGCAGTGCAAGCGGCATTACGGCGGGCGGTTGATCGCCTCGCAGGAGATCTGTGCGGGGGTTCCTCGCGGTGGGGTCGACACCTGTCAGGGGGATTCCGGGGGGCCGATGTTCCGCAAGGACGATGCGGGCAAGTGGATTCAGGTGGGGATCGTGAGCTGGGGTGACGGGTGTGCGCGGCCCATGGTGCCGGGGGTTTACACCGAGGTGTCCACGTTTGCCTCTGCGATAGCTCGGGCGGCTTCTTCGCTTTAGCTCGCACTTCCAGTGGGGGGCGTTCCCGGTGTGTGCCGGGGGCGCCCGTTTTTTGTCTGCGGGTGCGTTGTGGCTGGTCGCGCAGTTCCCCGCGCCCCTGAAGGGCGAAAGGCAAAAGATTGCGCCGTTCCCCGCGCCCCCGGGAAGCCCCGCGTCCCCCGAACAGAAGCTCCGCCCTAGGAGGCGATGGGTGTAAGCGTTGGGGGGAGTGCGGTGGTTTCCAGTTCCAGTAGCCAGATCTCGTTGTGGCCCTGTCTCAAGGTCGGGGCCGGGATGTGGAGGGTCGATTGGGGGCCGTTCGACCAGTAGCGGCCCAGGTTGAAGCCGTTCAGCCAGGCGAAACCCCTGGTCCAGCCGGGGAGTTCGAGGCGGGCGTCCCCGGGCGCGGACACCGTGACCGTGCCCCGGTAGAGACCGGGGGCGGACAGCGAGGGCAGCGGCCCGAACGGCACCCCCTCCACCCCCGCGTCGAACGCGTCCAGCCGCAGCGCCCGCACCCGCACCCCGTGCAGATACTGCCGTTCGTGCAGCACACCCCCCGTGATGCCCTTCGGCTCGCCGGTCCGCGGGCCGTAGTTGACCCGCCCCAGCGACTCCACCCACAGGTCCACCCGCGCGGGGCCCGCGACCGGCTCCCTCAGCTCCGGCTCGTGCTCGGTGACCACCCCGGCCCGTACCCCGTCGACGTACACGACCGCCAGATCCCGCAGCCCCCGTACCGTCAGCGGGTACGGGCGGCGCGGCCCCGGTACGTCGACGGTGTAGCGCACGAGCCCCCGGTCCACGTCCAGTTCCTCGAACGTGGGCGGTACGGGGGTCTCCGTCTCCGGTCCGCCGAGCGTGTCGAGGACCGCCGGCAGGGGAGCCCAGCCCGTCAGGTCCACGGCGGCGGAGGAGCCCAACGAGGCGGGCGCGGCCGGCACTTCGGGCAGCGGGCCGTCCGCGTACGCGGCCAGGAGCGTGCGGAACCGCCAGAACTTCTCCGTGGGGCGCCCGGCCTCGTCGATCGGCGCGTCGTAGTCGTACGACGTCACGTCCGGCTCCAGAATCCCCTCGTGCAGCGCGCCGCCACCCCGGTTGGCGCCCGCCCAGCCCGCGAAACTCGTACCGCCGTGCGCCATGTACAGGTTCACCGACGCCCCGCACTCCAAAATCTCCCGCAGCGCCTCCGCCGCGTCCAGCGGATCACGTACGGCATGCTCACCGCCCCAGTGGTCGAACCAGCCGCACCAGAACTCCATGCACATCAACGGCCCTGAGGGCCGGTGCCGGCGCAGCGCCCCGAAGGCCTCGCGCGCCTGCGAACCGAAGTTCACCGTCGCCAGCACGCCGTCCAGGGACCCGCCCGTCAGCATGTGGTCCTCGGGGCCGTCCGACGTGAACAGCGGCACCCGTACGCCCCCCGCGCGCAGCAGTTCGGCGAGGCGACGCAGATACACCCGGTCCGAGCCGTAACTGCCGTACTCGTTCTCCACCTGCACCATGACCACCGGGCCACCGCGGTCGAACTGCCGCGGCACGACCTGCGGCAGCACCCGCGCGAACCACCGCTCCACCGGCCCCAGGAACCCCTCGTCGCGGGTGCGGATCCGCGCGCCGAGCCCACCGGTCACCCAGTGCGGCAGCCCGCCGTTCTCCCACTCGGCACAGATGTACGGACCCGGCCGCACGATCGCCCACAGCCCGGCCGCGTGCGCCGCGTCCAGGAACCTGCCCAGCGCGTCCACGTCCCGGAACACACCCGGCGCCGGCTCGTGCAGATTCCACGGCACGTACGTCTCCACGCAGTTGAGGCCCATCGCCCGCAGCATCGCCAGCCGGTGCCCCCACTGACCCTCGTGCACCCGGAAGTAGTGCAGCGCCCCCGACAGCAGCCGCACCGGCCGCCCGTCCACCAGGAAATCGGTGTCCCCCACCGCGAACTCGCTCATGCCCGACACCCTCACCCCTGGCGGCGGGCCCGGTCCATGGACAAAGATCGGCACCGGTTGGACGCAGCTGACCGGTCGCCCCGAGCAGCCCGTGGGAGGGAGACAGCGGATGTACCACACCTGGATGCGGTTCTTCACCCCCGGCCCCGCCCACCACCGGCTCGGCCTCGTCTGCCTCGGCGTCGGACTCCAGCACGGCACACTGCCCACCGTCGGACCCCGCACCCTCGACCACCACGTCGCCGTCGTCGTCAGCACCGGCCGCGGCTGGTTCCGCACCCCCGACGGACGGCGCACCGCGGTCACCGCGCCCGCCCTGCTCTGGCTCACCCCTGGCGTACCGCACCACTACGGGCCCGACCCCGACACCGGCTGGGACGAGGCCTTCGTCGACTTCACCGGACCCACCGCCGACACCTACACCGAACTCGGCTACATCGAACCGCACCGGCCCGTCGTCGCCCTCTCCGACGCCGGCGCCGCCCGCGCCACCGTCGGCCGCATCGTCCGCGCCGCCCGCCGCGGCAACCCCCTCCTCGAAGTCGAGACCAGCGCCGCCGTCCACGAACTCCTCGTCACCCTGCGCCGCGCCCGCGCCGACACCGCCCCCGACGGCGAACAGGTCCTCCAGGCCCTCGCCCGCGACGCCTGCAAACCCCTCACCGTCGCCGACCACGCCATGCGGCACGGCATGACCCCCGCCGAACTGCGCACCGCCGTCCGCCGCGGCGCCGGCTGCAGCCCCAAGGACTACCTCCTCGGCATCCGCCTGGGCCGCGCCAAGGAACTCCTCGCCGCCACCGAACTCCCCGTCGCCGCCGTCGCCCGCCGCGTCGGCTACGACGACCCCGCCTACTTCTCCCGCCTGTTCACCCGCCGCGTCGGCATGGCACCCGTGCGTTTCCGGGAACAACAGGCCCACACGGTCCCCGGCGGCTGGAGCGACCAGGTCCCCGATCCCGACGATCCCCCGATCATCGGGAGGACCCCCATCGGCTGAGACACCCGACGTAGGGTTGGCATCCATGACCACCAGCAACACCGACAACAGCAGCGGCGCGGGCACCAACAGCAGCGCCGGCAGCAGCGGCAGCAGCGACAGCGGCAACAGTGGCGGCAGCGGCAACAGCCGCCCCGCCGGTGACATCGACCCCGCCGTCCGCGCCGACCTCGACCGGCTGCGCGAGAGCATCGACAACATCGACGCCGCCGTCGTCCACATGCTCGCCGAGCGCTTCAAATGCACCCAGCAGGTCGGCCACCTCAAAGCGGCCCACCAACTGCCGCCCGCCGACCCCTCCCGCGAGGCCCAGCAGATCGCCAGACTCCGGCGACTGGCCGAAAACGCCAACCTCGACCCGGCGTTCGCGGAAAAACTGCTGAACTTCATCATCGCCGAGGTCATCCGCCATCACGAGCGCATCGCGGAGGACACCAACACCCGCGAATGACCACTCCCGGCCCCCGGCGCGCACCCGTTCTCAGGCCGTTGTGAGCCCCGCCCCCTCGGCGTGCGCGCCGAAATGAGGCATCCTGCGCTGAGCACTCCCTGTCAGCCGGTTCGGACTTAAGCTGGTTGGTCCAAGCGAGGGGACTTCGCTCCATGCCGCCGGATGCCAAGATCCTCATAGTCGACGACCACGAGGACACGCTCTACGCACTGGAAAGCGCCCTGGCCCCCCTCGGCTACCAGCTGACCCGGGCGACCAGCGGCGACGAAGCGCTGAAGGAAGTCCTGCGCGGCCAGGTCGGACTGCTCCTGCTCGACGTGCACATGCCCGGCGTCAGCGGCCTCGACGTCGTCCGCTACATGCAGGGCGTCGAACAGACCCAGCTCATCCCGATCATCCTCGTCACCGGATTCGGCGCCAGCACCGCCCTGTCCTCCGCCGCGTTCCGCCTCGGCGTCGCCGACCTCGTCATGAAACCCATAGACCCCTGGACCCTGCGCACGAAAGTCCGCTACCTGTACGACTCCCACCAGCGGTACCGGTCCATGGAAAGGGAGATCCGCGAACTGCGGGCCCTCGTCAAGGAACCCACCGCCCACTACGACCCCCCGATCACCGCCCAGCGCCCCGCTCCCCGCAAACAGGAACAGGGCCGCACCGCGTAGGCGTCCCCCACCCCGGGGCGCACAGCCGCCATACCAGGGCGCCCCTGTGCCGAGCCCCGCCCATCAGGCAGCATGGCACCCATGTCCGTACTGACGCGCGACGAAGCGCAGACCCGTGCCACACTCCTCGACGTCCACCGCTACAAGATCGCACTCGACCTGACGCGCGGCGACGAGACGTTCCACTCCCACACCACCATCACCTTCACGGTCCGCGAGGACCAGGGCGAAAAGAACAGTGGCGGGGACACCTTCGTCGAGCTCAAGCCCGCCGAACTGCGCTCCGCCACCCTCGACGGACACCCCCTCGACCCGGCGACGCTCCACGAGAACCGGCTCCCCCTCACCGGCCTCACCGCGGGCACCCACGAACTGACCGTCGACGCCGACATGCGCTACTCCCGCACCGGCGAAGGCATGCACCGCTTCACCGACCCCACCGACGGCGAGACCTACCTCTACACCCAGCTGTTCATGGACGACGTCCAGCGCGTCTTCGCCGCCTTCGACCAGCCCGACCTCAAGTCGGTCTTCGAACTCACCGTCACGGCCCCCGACACCTGGACCGTCCTCACCAACAGCGTCACCACCCGCACCGACGACGGCACCTGGCAGGCCGCACCCACCCCGCTCATCTCCACCTACCTCGTCGCCGTCGCCGCCGGACCCTGGCACTCCGTACGCACCGAACACCGCGGCCTGCCCTTCGGCATCCACTGCCGCCGCTCGCTCGCCCCCCACCTCGAAGCCGACGCCGACGAAATCCTCGACATCACCCGCGCCTGCTTCGACCGCTACCACGAGAAGTTCGAGGAGCCCTACCCCTTCGACTCCTACGACCAGGCGTTCGTCCCCGAATTCAACGCCGGCGCCATGGAGAACCCCGGACTCGTCACCTTCCGCGACGAATTCGTCTACCGGTCCGCCGTCACCGACACCGAACGCCAGACCCGCGCCATGGTCATCGCCCACGAAATGGCCCACATGTGGTTCGGCGACCTCGTCACCCTGCGCTGGTGGGACGACATCTGGCTCAACGAGTCCTTCGCCGAGTACATGGGCTACCAGACCCTCACCGAAGCCACCCGCTTCACCGGCACCTGGACCGACTTCGGCATCGTCCGCAAGGCCTGGGGCTACGACGCCGACCAGCGCCCCTCCACCCACCCCGTCGCCCCCGACCCCGAAGCCGTCCCCGACACCGCCTCCGCACTCCTCAACTTCGACGGCATCTCCTACGCCAAGGGCGCCTCCGCCCTGCGCCAACTCGTCGCCTGGCTCGGCGAGAAGGACTTCCTCACCGGCATCAACACCCACTTCGCCCGCCACAAGTTCGCCAACGCCACCCTCGCCGACTTCATCGAATCCCTCGCCGCCGCCACCGAACGCGACGTCCACGCCTGGGCCGACGCCTGGCTGCGCACCACCGGCGTCGACACCCTCACCGCCACCGTCACCGCCCAGCCGGGGGAGTGGACCCTCACCGTCGACCGGACCGGCAGCCGCCCCCACCGCGTCAACGTCGGCGTCTACGACCGCGACCTCGGCGGCGACCGCGCCCTCGTCCTGCGCGAACGCTACGAGACCGACATCCCCCACGACGGGCCGGCCGCCCCCCGCCCCGGCACCCGCCCCGCCCTCGTCGTCCCCAACGACCACGACCTCACCTACGCCAAGATCCGCCTCGACGACGACTCCGAGAAAACCGTCCTGCGCGGCATCTCCGGCGTCCCCGACGCCCTCACCCGGGCCGTCCTGTGGAACACCCTGCGCGACATGGTCCGCGACGGTGACCTCGACCCCGCCGCCTACCTGGACACCGTCCGCGCCCACCTCCCCGAGGAGACCGACCTCGCCATCGTCCAGGGCGTCCTCGCCTTCGCCGCCGGCCAGGTCGCCGACCGCTACCTCCCGCCCCACGACCGGCCCGCCGCCCTCACCACCCTCACCTCCCTGGGCCGCGACCTGCTCCGCCGCACCGAGGACGGCGACCACCCCGGACTGCGGCTCCTCGCCGTACGCCACCTCATCGACGTCGCCGCCCAGCCCGACACCATCAGCGCCTGGATCTCCGAAGGCACCGTCCCCGGCGGACCCGAACTCGACCCCGAACTGCGCTGGCGCATCCTCGGCCGGCTCGCCGTCCTCGGCGCGATCGACGACGCCGTCATCGAGGCCGAACTCGTCCAGGACCCCAGCGCCACCGGCCAGGAAGGCGCCGCCCGCTGCCGCGCCGCGCTGCCCGACCCCGTCGCCAAGCAGGCCGCCTGGGAGGCCATGTTCGTGGGCGACGACCTGTCCAACTACCTCTTCACCGCCACCGCCCGCGGCTTCTGGCAGCCCGAACAGGCCGATCTGGTACGCGCATACGTGCCGCGGTACTTCGAGGACGCCGTCGCCGTCGCCGCGCGCCGGGGGCCGGCCATCGCCGACGCCGCGGGTCGGTGGGCGTTCCCCGCGTACGCCATCGACGCCGAGACGCTCGCGCTGGGCGAACGCTGCCTCGCCGAATCCAGGCCCAGCCCGTCCCTGTCCCGCAAACTCACGGACCAACTGGACGACTTGTCGCGCGCGCTGCGCTCACGCCTGCGCTAGCGGGCGGAGCGGGAGGGGGCGTGGCTCCGGAGCGCGCCCCGCCTGCGGGCCGGTGGGGGCGCGTTCGTCTGCGGGCCGGTGGGGGTGACCCGCGCAGTTCCCCGCGCCCCTCAAAAGCGGGGCTGCGCCCCAGCTTTTGCCCCTTAAGGGG
>NZ_JBHWZP010000131.1:0-24208 GCF_042728395.1 Streptomyces sp. NPDC060205 | reverse complement strand
CCCTCCGCCGGGCCTTCGGTGTGCGCGGGGCGGGCCGGGGCGGGCCCGCCGCACGGGTTCAGAGGCTGTCCAGCACGCCACGCACCGCGCTGATCACCTTGTCCTGGATGTCCGGTGCGAGGGCCGGATACATGGGCAGCGAGAAGATCTGGCCCGCCAGTTCCTCGGTGACGGGCAGCGAGCCCGCCCGGTAGCCGAGGTGGGCGAACCCGGACATCGTGTGCACCGGCCAGGGATAGCTGATGTTCAGCTCGATGTCGTACGTCTTCAGGGCCTTGATGATGTCGTCGCGCCGGGGGTGGCGGACCGTGTAGACGTAGTAGACGTGCTCGTTGCCGGGGACGGTGTGCGGCAGCACCAGGCCGGTGTCGCCGAGCCCCTCCTCGTAGCGGCGGGCGACGGCCCGGCGCCCCTCGACGTAGGTGTCGAGGCGGCGGAGTTTGCGGCGCAGGATCTCGGCCTGCACCTCGTCGAGGCGGGAGTTGTGGCCCGGGGTGCCGACGACGTAGTACCGCTCCTCCATGCCGTAGTAGCGCAGCCGGCGCAGGGCACGGTGGGCGTCGTCCCGGGAGGTCACCACGGCCCCGCCGTCGCCGTAGGCGCCGAGCACCTTCGTCGGGTAGAAGGAGAAGGCGGCGGCGTCCCCGGTGGTGCCGGCCAGCCGTCCGTCGCGGCGGGCGCCGTGGGCCTGGGCGCAGTCCTCGACGAGGACCAGGCCGTGCTCGGCGGCGAGTGCCTCCAGGGGCGCCAGGTCGACGCACTGTCCGTAGAGGTGGACGGGGAGCAGGCAGCGGGTCCGGGGGGTGAGGACGGCGGCCACCTGCTCGGTGTCCATGAGGTAGCTGTCCGGGTCGACGTCGACGAACACCGGGGTGGCGCCCACCGAGTCGATCGCGATCACGGTGGGGGCCGCGGTGTTGGACACCGTGACGACCTCGTCCCCGGGGCCGACGCCGAGCGACTGGAGCGCCAGCTTGATCGCGTTGGTGCCGTTGTCGACGCCGACGCAGTGGCTCGCGCCGTGGTAGCCGGCGAACTCCTCCTCGAAGCCGCGGACACTGTCACCGAGGACGAGCTGACCCGAGTTGAAGACCGTTTCCACGGCGTCCAGAATATCGGCGCGTTCGTTCTCGTATTCCTGCTGGTAGTCCCATACGAGAGTCGTCATCGAATTCGCTTCCCTCCCATTGCTGACATGATTGCCTTGCCGCAGGGTGTCACCGTCCCCTCGCAGCACATCACATTGCCGGGCCGGCCCACAACCCGCATTCTCCCTCTATTACCGCTCGAATTTCCCTGGACCAGGGGATTTCCTGCTTGCTGCCGAACGAATTCGGTCGTTAGCATGGGCAGAAATCGAGGACAGGGGCATACCCATGAAGGGGATTATTCTCGCCGGCGGTACGGGAACAAGGCTCCATCCAATAACCGTTTCCGTGTCGAAACAGCTTCTCCCGGTCGGCGACAAACCGATGATCTACTATCCGCTCTCGGTGCTGATGCTCGCGGACATCAAGGAGATCCTGCTCATCTGCACCGAGCGCGACCTGGACCAGTTCCGCCGGCTCCTGGGCGACGGATCACAGCTCGGCGTCCACATCGACTACGCGGTGCAGAACCGTCCTGCCGGGCTGGCCGAGGCCTTCGTCATCGGCGCCGACCATGTGGGCGACGACGACGTGGCCCTGGTGCTCGGCGACAACATCTTCCACGGCTACCACTTCTACGACCTGCTCCAGAGCAACGTCAAAGACGTACAGGGCTGTGTGCTGTTCGGTTATCCCGTGGAGGACCCGGAGCGCTACGGGGTGGGCGAGACCGACGCGTCGGGGCGTCTGGTGTCCCTGGAGGAGAAGCCGGCCCGGCCGCGCTCCGACCTCGCCATCACCGGGCTCTATCTCTACGACAACGAAGTGGTGGACATCGCCAAGAATCTCCGCCCCTCGGCGCGCGGAGAACTGGAGATCACCGACGTCAACCGGAATTACCTGGCCCGCGGCCGAGCCCGTCTGGTCGATCTCGGCCGCGGTTTCGCCTGGCTCGACGCCGGAACTCCGGAATCCCTGCTGCAGGCCGCGCAATATGTGCGGACCCTCGAAGAACGGCAGGGTGTGCGCATCGCCTGCGTCGAGGAGGTCGCACTCCGGATGGGATTCATCGACGCGGACGACTGCTACCGGCTCGGCGAGCAGATGTCCCAGTCGGGATACGGCCAGTACGTGATGTCGGTGGCCCGCGAAATGGCACCCTGAGCATCCCGGCCGGCTGCTCTCAGTTCTTCTCGCGTACACCGATGAAAAGGCCGCGGCCGGTGGGACCGTCCTCCAGGAATTCCACGGAGCAGCCCGCGTCGGTGAACGCGGCGACGTACTCCTCCTTGGTGAACAGGTGCAGCACGTCGATCTCGGTGAACTGCTGGATTCCGGTGGCGTCCCCCACGGTGAAACGGACCTCCATGCGGGTGGCCCGGCCCTTGCGGGTGGTGTGCGAGATCCGCGCGATCGTGCGGTGCTCCTCACGGGCCAGGTCGCCCGCGACATAGCCCTCGATGAAGTTCTCGGGGAACCACCAGGGTTCGACGACCAGGACGCCGCCGGGCTCCAGGTGCGCGGCCATCGACCGCACGGCGGACCGCATGTCGTCCAGTGTCTCCAGATAGCCGATGGCGCAGAACATGCAGCTCACCGCGGTGTAGGTGCGGCCGAGCGAGAAGTCGCGCATGTCGCCCGCGTGGACCGTGGTGCCGGGCAGCCGCTGTTCGGCGAGCCGGCGCATCGGCTCCGCGATCTCCAGCCCCTCGGCGACCTCGAACCGCTCGCCGAACACGCTGAGATGGGCGCCCGTGCCGCAGGCGACGTCGAGCAGCGAGTCGGCACCCGGGCGGCGTTCGGCGATGAGCCGCGAGACGTCCGCGGCCTCCTCCCCCCAGTCCTTGCCGCGGCTGCGGTAGATGGCCTCGTACACGTCCGCGAGTTCCCGGCCGTACATGTGTGTCTCCTCCCGTTGTCGCCCTGGTGGGCGTGGAACGTGGTCCGCCGGGCCGCGGTGCTGCCCGGCCGTCCGCTCACTCGTCCTCGTCGAGCAGTGCCACCGCCCTCGCCCAGCCCGCGCCGGCGCCGGCGATCCGGACGGGGAAGCACGCGAGCCGGAAGCCGCGGGAGACGGGCAGCTGGTCCAGCCCCGCGAGCCGTTCGATCTGGCAGTACTCCCGGTCGCGGCCGATCATGTGGGCGGGCCACAGCACCGAGCGGTCCCCGGTCTCGCGGTAGCGGCCGATGATGTCGCCGAACGGCGCGTCCAGGCTGAAGGCGTCCGTGCCGATCACCCGTACGCCCTGGTCGAGCAGCAGGTGCACGGCCGAGCCGTCGAGGCCGGTGAAGTCCGTGAAGTACTTCTGCGTCCCCGACCACGCGTCGGCGCCGGTGCGCAGCAGCACGATGTCCATGGGCGACAGGGTGTGGCCGATCCGGTCCAGCTCCCGCTCCAGCACGTCGGCGCCGACCGCGCCGGTGCCCTGGTCGCTGAGGTCGAGGACCACCGCGGGCCGGAAGAACCAGTCGAGCGGCATCTCGTCGATGTGCCGGGGCGGGCCGTCCCGGTAGGAGGCACGCGTGCCGTAGTGCGAGGGCGCGTCGATGTGCGTCCCGGTGTGGGTCGTCAGCTGGAGCCGGTCGAGCGAGAGGAACTCGCCCTCCGGCAGGACCGCCGGGTCGAAGTCGATGCCGAAGTGGTCGCGCATCTCCTCACTCATGTGCGTGGCGGCCTCCTTCGGGCCGAGCACGTCGTGCACCACGGGATCGGGTTCAAAACCCGCCGCGTCCACGGGCGAGGACAGGTCGATGATGCGCACACGAGCCTCCCGGCGATGGGTTTCCACAAGCGTTCCGCCGGCGTTCCTGCGTCCGGCCAGCCCATGCTCACCAGCGCGGCTAGAGAAGCGTTGGAGCCCGGCTGTACGGCCACCGGCCCGCCCGCACACCCCGCGCTCGACCGATCCTGGAGGGGTCGCTGCCACCGTCGTGACCTCAGCCCCGGAGGCCGGGAACGCACCCGCCCGGTCCACGTGCACGGCGGAAGGAACATCCATGGCAGCACAGGCCCCGACGGCCCCGGCGGACGTCTACGCCGAGGTACAGCACTTCTACGCACGGCAGATGCGGGACCTGGACTCGGGCGAGGCCGAGACCTGGGCCGGCACCTTCACCGAGGACGGCGCCTTCAAGCCGCCCTCGCTCCCGGAGCCCGTACGCGGCCGTCCGGCCCTGACCGAGGGCGCCCGGCAGGCCGCCGCGGGCCTCGCCGCCGCCGGGGAGACCCACCGCCACTACGTCGGCATGCTCACCGTCACCCCGGCCGACGACGGCTCGCTGACCGCCGAGAGCCTGGTGTCGATCGTCGCCGTCCCGCGCGGCGGCCCCGCCCGGCTGCACCTGATGTGCGTCTGCCGGGACGTGCTCGTGCGCGAGGCGGGCGAACTGCTGGTCAAGGACAGGGTGGTGACCCGTGACGACCGGCCGTAGCGGGAGTCGACCGCGAATCGAGCGCCCCGGCCTACGGTCCCGGACATGAGCGCGACACCCGACACGAACGCGGCACAGGACACGGACGCCGCACAGGGCACGAACGCGGCACAGGACACCGCAGCGGCCCCCGGCACGAGCGCGGCACAGGACACCGCCGCGCCCCGGGGCGTGATCGTCACCGGCGGCGGGACCGGGATCGGGCGGGCCGTGGCCCGTGCCTTCGCCGACCGCGGCGACCGTGTGCTCGTCGTGGGCCGCACGCCCGCGACCCTCGCCCGGACCGCCGAGGGACACCCCGGCATCGACGTCCTCACCGCCGACCTCACCGACCCCGACACCCCGCGGGCGGTCACCGACGCGGCGCTGGACGCGTTCGGCCGTATCGACGTGCTGGTCAACAACGCGGCCTCCGGCGGTTTCGCCGCCCTCGCGGAGACCAAGCGGGAGGCGGCCCGCGACCAGCTCGACACCAACCTCCTGGCCCCGCTGCTGCTCACCCGGCAGACCCTGGACGCCCTCGCGGCACACGGCGGCGGGACCGTGCTGAACATCGGCTCGGCCGGCGCGCTGTACCGCCGTGCCTGGCCGGAGAACGGGATCTACGGCGCCGCCAAGGCCGGGCTCGACTTCCTCACCCGGACCTGGGCCGTGGAACTGGCGCCCCGCGGCATCCGGGTCCTGGGCCTCGCCCCGGGCGTGATCGACACCGGTATCGGCGAACGGTCCGGCATGACGCCGGAGGCCTACGCGGGCTTCCTGCGGCACATCGCCACCGTCGTGCCGGCCGGCCGGGTCGGCCGCCCGGAGGACGTCGCCTGGTGGGCGGTCCAGCTCACCGACCCGCGCGCCGGCTACGCGACCGGCGCGGTGCTCGCGGTCGACGGCGGCCTGTCCCTCACCTGAGACCCGCACCACGCCCCGCTGCCACAGCTGTGCCCCACCCCGCCCCGAAGGAGACTGCCGTGACCGACACGGAAACCGACGAGACGACCACCGCCGCACCCGAGCAGGACCGGCAGATCCAGCAGACCGACAGCGAGCTCGGCCGCCATCTGCTGACCGCCCGCGGCTTCCACTGGATCTACGGGACCAGCGGCGACCCGTACGCCCTCACCCTGCGCGCGGAGAGCGACGACCCGGTGGTGCTGGCCCGCCGTATACGGGAGGCGGAGACCCCGCTGTGGCAGAGCGCCGCCGGGGCCTTCGTCACCGGCCGGCACGCGGTGGCCGCCGAGGTGCTGGCCGATCCGCGGCTGAGCCTGCGGCACGCCGATCTGCCGGGCCCGCAGCGGCACGTCTTCTCCGACGCGTGGAGCAATCCGCTGCTGTGCCACATCATTCCGCTGGACCGGGCGTTCCTGCACGCCTCGGGCGCCGACCACGCGCGCTGGGAGCGGTCGGCGGCCCCGGTGCTCGGCGCGGGCGCGGCGGACGGCCACCGCAAGCACGCCGAACGCGTCCACCAGGAGACCGCCGACGGGCTCGGTGCCTCCTTCGACCTCATGGCGGACTACTCCCGCCCGGTGGCCGTCGAGGCCGCCGCCGCGCTGCTCGGCGTCCCGGACGCGCAGCGCGAACGGTTCGCCCACGCGTGTCTCGCCCTCGGGGTCGCGCTCGACGCGGCGCTCTGCCCGCAGCCGCTCGCCGTCACCCGCCGGCTCACCGAGGCGGTGGAGGACGTACGCGCCCTCGTCGCCGACCTCGTCGCGGCACGGCAGTCCGAGCCGGGCGACGACCTGCTCAGCACGGTGCTGCGCGCCGACGCCTCCGGCAGCTCAAGCGCCTCGGCCGCCGAGGACGCCCTCGCCGTCGGGGTGCTGACCGCCGCGGTGGGCGTCGAGCTGGCCGCCGGGCTGATCAACAACGCCGTGGAGGCGCTGCTCGCGCATCCCAGGCAGTGGGCGCTGCTCGGCGAGAACCCGGAACTCGCGGCCGGGGCCGTGGAGGAGACGCTGCGTCACGCGCCGCCGGTGCGTCTGGAGAGCCGGATCGCCGCCGAGGACCTCACGCTGGCCGGCCAGGACATTCCCGCGGGCGCGCAGGTCGTCGTGCATGTGGGCGCGGCGGGCCGGGATCCCGAGGTGTTCCTGGCGCCGGATCACTTCGACCTCACCCGGCCCGTGGGACAGGGGCAGTTGGCGCTGTCCGGCCCGCACACCTCCCTCTTCGGGGCGTTCGCCCGGCTCCAGGCGGAGACCGCGGTACGCACCCTGCGCGAGCGCCACCCGCACCTTGCCCCGGCCGACGGTGTCCAGCGCCGGATGCGCTCCCCCGTCCTGGGCGGAGTCCTTCAGTACACCCTGACCACCTCCGCGACCGCCTCCGCGTGACGGCGGCCGTCGTGACACCGCCGCAGAGAAAGGACCGGCCATGCGGGTTCTGCTGACGTCCTTCGCGCTGGACGCGCACTTCAACGGGTCCGTGCCGCTCGCCTGGGCGCTGCGGGCCGCCGGGCACGAGGTTCGGGTGGCGAGCCAGCCCGCGCTGACGGGGAGCATCACGGCGGCCGGACTGACCGCCGTCCCCGTGGGGGCCGACCCCGGTCTCGACGCGATGGTGAAGGGGGTGGGCGACTCCGTGCTGTCCCACCACGCCGACCAGTCGCTGGACCCCGACACCCCCGGTCAGCTCACCCCCGCCTTCCTCAAAGGCTGGGACACGATGATGACCGCCACGTTCTTCGCCCTGGTCAACGACGATCCGATGGTCGACGAACTCGTGGCGTTCGCCCGCGACTGGCAGCCCGACCTCGTCCTGTGGGAGCCGTTCACGTTCGCGGGGGCGGTGGCCGCGAAGGCGACCGGCGCGGCCCACGCGCGCGTGCTGTCGTTCCCGGACATGTTCCTGTCCATGCGGCAGGCGTTCCTCGCCCAGCTCGGCCCCGGTGCGACGGTCGGTGCGACGGGCGGTGCGACGGCCGATGGACCGGGGCCGGCCGACGGACAGGGTTCGGCGCACCCCGAGGACGCCCTCGGCCAGTGGCTCCAGTGGACGCTGGCCCGCCACGGCCTGCCCTTCGACGAGGAGGCGGTGACGGGACAGTGGTCGGTGGACCAGGTGCCCCGCAGCTTCCGCCCGCCGTCGGGCCTGCCGGCCGTCCCGATGCGCTACGTCCCGTACAACGGCCCGGTGCCCGCCGTCGTACCCGACTGGCTGCGCGTCCCGCCGACCCGTCCCCGGGTCTGCGTCACCCTGGGCCTGACGGCCCGGACCTCGGAGTTCCCGAACGCGGTCCCGGTCGACCTGGTCCTCAAGGCGATCGAGGGGCTCGACATCGAGGTGGTGGCCACGCTCGGCGCCGAGGAACGGGCCCTGCTCACCCACGTCCCGGACAACGTCCGTCTGGTGGACCACGTACCGTTGCACGCGCTGCTGCCGACCTGTGCGGCCGTCGTGCACCACGGCGGTGCCGGGACCTGGTCGACGGCGCTCGTCGAAGGGGTCCCGCAGATAGCCATGGGCTGGATCTGGGACGCGATCGAGCGGGCCCGCCGCCAGCAGGAACTGGGCGCGGGCCTGCATCTCCCCTCCCACGAGGTGACGGTGGAGGGGCTGCGCGGCAGGCTCGTACGGCTCCTGGAGGAGCCCTCGTTCACGCAGGCCGCCGCCCGGCTGCGCGCCGAGGCCGAGTCCGATCCGACCCCGGCGGAGGTCGTCCCCGTACTGGAGCGGCTGACCGCCCAGCACCGCGCCCACGGGCGTCGACGTCTCGGAGGTACGTCCCGATCATGCGTGTCCTGATCACCGGCGGCGCCGGTTTCATCGGATCCCACTACGTGCGCTCCCTGCTCTCCGGCGGCCTGCCCGGGCCCCGGCCGAGCCGGGTGACCGTCGTCGACCTGCTCACGTACGCCGGGAGCACCGACAACCTGCCGCTGGAGGATCCGCGGCTGGACTTCCGCCGGGTGGACATCCGGGACCTCGACGCGCTCCTGGAGGTGTTCCCCGGGCACGACGCGGTGGTGCACTTCGCGGCCGAGACCCATGTCGACCGTTCCCTGACCGGGCCCGCGGAGTTCGTGACCACCAATGTGCTGGGCACGCAGACGCTGCTGGAGGCGAGCCTGCGCTGCGGGGTGGGCACCTTCGTGCACGTCTCGACGGACGAGGTCTACGGGTCCATCGCCGAGGGCACCTGGACGGAGGAGGAGCCGCTGCTGCCCAACTCGCCCTACGCGGCGTCGAAGGCGGGCAGCGACCTCGTCGCCCGCTCCTACTGGCGCACCCACGGGCTCGACGTGCGCACCACCCGGTGCGCCAACAACTACGGCCCGCGCCAGCATCCGGAGAAGCTCATCCCGCTGTTCGTCACCGAGCTGCTGGCCGGCCGGACCGTGCCGCTGTACGGGGACGGCGACAACGTCCGCGAGTGGCTGCACGTCGACGACCACTGCCGGGCCGTCCACGCGGTGCTGACCGGCGGCCGTGCGGGCGAGATCTACAACATCGGCGGCGGTACGCATCTGACGAACCGTGAGATGACGGCCAGGCTGCTGGAGTTGTGCGGCGCGGACTGGTCCCGGGTCCGGCAGGTGGCCGACCGCAAGGGCCACGACCTGCGGTACGCGGTGGACGACTCGAAGATCCGTGACGAGCTCGGCTACCGGCCGCTGCGGTCGCTCGACGACGGTCTGCGCGAGGTCGTCGACTGGTACCGCGACCGGCTGACGCGGATGCCGGCGACGGCCGAGCGGGTCTGACCGGTGGTCCTGTCCTGCTGTTCGAGGCGGACCACCGGGCGGTGCTCCCGGGGCGGGGTGAAGGCCCGCGGCACACTGATCCGGCCCCGGCTGCCCCACAGGGCGTACGCGGAGCGGTAGGAGTGCTGGAAGCCGAAGTCGAGCTGGGCGGTCACGCCGGTCGCCGTGGAGAGCAGCGCGCTGCCGGCGACGTCGACACCGGTGGCCTCGTCGACGCGCAGACAGGCGCCGAGGACGTCGAGTTCCCCGTCGAGCTGGAGCTGGGCGGCGCGCAGCGGATACACGCCGACGTCCAGCAGGGCGCCGCCGCCGAGCCGCGCGTCGTGCCGGAAGGACGACGGGTCGGGCGGCGGCACGCCGAAGGAGCTGGAGAAGACCCGCAGTTCACCGATCTCCTCGCGGGCCAGGTCCCGTACCGCCGCGTGCTGCGAGTGGTGCAGGAACATGAAGTTCTCGGTGAGCGCCAGACCGAGCCGGGCGGCCGTCGCCACCAGTTCGGCACTCTGCTCGTACGTGGTGCTGAGCGGCTTCTCCACCAGGACGTGCTTGCCGGCGGTGAGCGCCTCGGCGACCCATTCGTGGTGCATGCCGGGCGGCAGCGGCACATAGACGGCGTCGATGTCGTCCCGGTCGAGGAGCGCCCGGTAGCCGGTCACCGCCGCGCAGCCGAACCGGTCCGCGAGCCGTGCGCTCCTGGCCCCGTCGCGGCTCGCCACGGCCACCAGCCGCACCGACGGGTGCTCCACGATCGCAGGCAGGATGCGGCGCACCGCGATGTCGGCACAGCCCAGCACCCCCATGCGGAGTCCGGGTCGTGGAGTGTCCTCGGGCATCTGCCACCTCACCTGTCGGATACGTCGCCGAACAAGCTAGCCGGAGCGGGTCGAAAGGCCCTGGAAGCCCGCTGGAGCAGGCCCTTTCCGCGGGGACTCCATGGCTCCTCTACCGGGCGGCGCAAGCATGGCCCCGAGGCAATCCTTACAGGAGGGACGGCTATGACGTCGGACACCAAGGCCCTGGTCCTGGAGCAGGTTCGCGAGTACCACCGGCAGCAGCAGCCCGGGAACTTCGTACCGGGAGTGACACCGATCCTCTCCTCGGGGGCGGTCCTGGACGAGGAGGACCGGGTCTCTCTGGTGGAGGCGGCCCTGGATCTGCGGATCGCGGCCGGCGCGGCTTCCCGGCGTTTCGAGAGCAGGTTCGCCCGCCACATCGGCGTACGCAAGGCGCATCTGGTGAACTCGGGTTCCTCGGCGAACCTGCTGGCCCTGTCGGCGCTGACGTCCCCGCGGCTCGGTGAGAAGCGGCTGCTGCCGGGCGACGAGGTGATCACGGTGGCCGGCGGCTTCCCCACGACGGTGAACCCGATCTTCCAGAACGGCCTCGTGCCCGTCTTCGTGGACCTCGAACTCGGCACGTACAACACGACGGCGGACCGCGTGCGGGCCGCGATCTCGGACCGGACCCGGGCCATCATGATCGCGCACACCCTGGGCAACCCCTACGAGGTCGCGGAGATCCAGCAACTGGCCACCGATCACGAGCTGTTCCTGATCGAGGACAACTGCGACGCGGTGGGCTCGACCTACCAGGGGCGGATGACGGGCACGTTCGGGGATCTGGCCACCGTCAGCTTCTACCCCGCGCACCACATCACGACGGGCGAGGGCGGCTGCGTCCTGACCCGCAACCTCGAACTGGCGCGGATCGTCGAGTCGTTCCGTGACTGGGGCCGGGACTGCTGGTGCGAGCCGGGCGAGGACAACACCTGCCTCAAGCGCTTCGACTACCAGCTGGGCAACCTCCCCAAGGGGTACGACCACAAGTACATCTTCTCGCACATCGGCTACAACCTGAAGGCGACCGACCTCCAAGGGGCCCTGGCGCTCAGCCAGTTGAAGAAGCTCCCGGAGTTCGGCGCGGCGCGGCGGCGCAACTGGCAGCGGCTGCGCGACGGCCTCGCGGACGTCCCCGGTCTGCTGCTGCCCACCGCGACCCCCGGCAGCGACCCGAGCTGGTTCGGCTTCGTCCTGACCGTGCTGCCCGACGCCACCTACACCCGCCGCGACCTGATCGCCTTCCTGGAGGAACGGCGTATCGGCACGCGACGGCTGTTCGGCGGCAACCTCACCCGGCACCCGGCGTATCTCGGCACCCCGCACCGGGTGTCGGGGGACCTGCGCAACTCCGACATCATCACCGAGCAGAGCTTCTGGATCGGGGTGTACCCGGGCATCACCGAGGAGATGACCGACTACATGCTGGAGTCGATCGTCGAGTTCGTCACCAAGAACGGCTGAGCGGCCCGGGGGCGGTGGTCAGCCGATCATGCGGTCGAGCAGCGCGTCCTCCCCGCGCCCGGGCACGTCCAGCCACGGCTCCGCCGAGAGCACCGCCTGCTGCAGCCGCTGCAGGCGCGGGGAGGGCGAGAGCCCCAGCTCCTCCGCCAGCCTGCGGCGCAGCCTCTGGTAGACGTCGAGTGCCTGCCAGGAGCGGCCCGCCCGGTACAGCGCCGTCATGCACTGGGCGTGCAGCCCCTCGTGCAGCGGATGGCGTCCGGTCAGCTCGATCAGCTCGGTCAGCAGCTCCGCGTGGCGACCCAGCCTCAGGTCCGCCTCCAGACAGCGCTCCAGCACCCCGAGCCTGCTCTCCTCCAGCCGGGCCACCTCGATGCTCAGCACGGGTCCGATGCGTACGTCGACGAGCGCGGACCCGCGCCACAGGGCGAGCGCCTCACGGAAGTACGCCGACGCCCTCTCCTGCCGGTCCTCGCCGGTGGCGACGCGGCCCGCGGCGACCAGCCGCTCGTAGCGCGGTACGTCGACGGCGTCCGTGGGCGCCTGCCAGCAGTAGCCGCCGTACTGGGTGACGAGGACGTCCTTGGCGGACACTCCCGCGTCGGCGCCGTAGGCCGCGGTGAGCTGCCGGCGCAGCTGGAGGATGTACGTGTGCAGGGTCGCCAGCGCGCTCTGCGGCGGCTCGCTGCCCCAGATCTCCTCCATGAGCGTCCCGACGGGCAGGACGCGGTTGGCGTGAATCGCCAGCAGGGCCAGAATCTGGCGTGGTTTCGCCGCTGTCGGCACGATCGACCGGCCCCGTACCTCGGCCGTCAGCGGTCCCAGCAACCATATGTCCATCTTTTTCTCCCCCATGTGGTCCACGGAGCGCCGCGAAGTGCTCCTCGCTCAGGGAGTCTCGCTGGCTACTTCCGGTATCAACCAGTGCCAGGGGCCCGGCCAGGCATATGAGGAACCTATGCGCAAGATGTGGATTTCTCATATGGGCCCTGTGCGTGACGCACTGGTATCGGCCAGTGACGCCCGTAAGGATGGCGGCAACGCGCAGGGCCCCGGCAGGGGTCGGGCGCGCGACCGAAGCCGACAGCGAACAAGGAGCACCCATGTCACGGATCACGCCTCTGCACGACGGCGACACGGCGATCGCGAGAGGCGCCGACGATCTCGTGATCACTGAATTCGGCCCCGAATCCGGTGACACCACCGACGGCCGGATCTGTATCTGCTGGATGCCCGGTGCCGGCGCCGGATCCTCCGCGGACGGCGGCCGTCAGACCCGATGAACCGTCCCGCCCCGGACGACGGGCTCCCCCGGCTGGGGTTCGCACCGCATCTGCGGGTCGAATCGGCGCCCGGGGAGCCGGTGTTCCTGATGACCGAGGAGCGGGTGACCACGCTCGGCGGGGAACAGGTCGCGCTGCTGGCCCCGTTGCTGGACGGCAGCCGCGACCTGCCCCGGATCGTCGCCGACGCGGCACCCGCGCTGTCACCCGATCGCACCGAACGGCTCGTGGCCACTTTGCTGGACGCGGGTCTGCTGTCCGCCTATCCGCCGGACGGGCGCGCCGGTCCCGAGCGCGCCTACTGGGCCCTCACGGGTCTCGCGGCCGGGCCCGACGACGGCCGGGGCGCGCTGCTGTCCCCGGTCGACCTCACCGAGGACACCGGCGCCACCCTGCGCGAGGCCGTGGCGGCGGCCGGGCTGCGGGCCGCCGCCGCGGGCGGGCCGGCCGATCTGACGCTGGCGCTGTGCCACGACTACCTCGATCCGCGGCTGAGCGCCCTGGACGCGGAACACCGCGCGGCGGGCCGCAGTTGGCTGCCCGTGCGGGCGAGCGGCACCCATCTGTGGGTGGGCCCGTTCTTCTCCCCGGACGAGGGCCCGTGCTGGAGCTGTCTCGCGGACCGGCTGCGGCTGCGGCGGCGCGGCGAGGCGTACGTCCAGCACCGGCTCGGGCGCGGCGGGCCCGCCGGGCACCGGCCGTCGTATCTGCCGACGGGCCGGGCGGCGGCCCTGCAGCTGGCCCTGCTTGAGGCGGCGAAGTGGCTGGCCGGACACCGTGATCCGCAGCAGGGCACGCTGTGGCGGCTGGACACCCGCACGCTTCAGAGCAGCCGCCATCCGGTGCGGCGGCGCCCGCAGTGCGCCCGCTGCGGCGACCCCCTGCTCGTACGCGACCGGGTGTCGGCCCCCGTCGTGCTGTCCCCGCGGCCGGTACGCGACACCGGCGGCGGAGGCCATCGGACGGCCGGTCCCGAGGAGGTCCTCGACCGGTACGGGCATCTCGTGGACCCCGTCACCGGGCTGGTCGGCGAGATCCGCCGGGATGTGCGGGGGCCCGCGTTCCTCAACTGCTTCCACGCGGGCGCCCAGCCGCCCTGGGACCCGGCGAAGCCGCCGCCCGCGCTGCACACACCGCTGCGCAGCCCCGGGTCGGGCAAGGGCGTCACCGAGGCGCACGCGAAGGTGAGTGCGCTGGCCGAGGCGCTTGAGCGGTACAGCGGGTACTTCCAGGGCGACGAGCCGCGGCTGCGGGGCAGTTACCGTGAGCTGGCGGACCGGGCCGTCCACCCGGACACCGTGCAGCTCTTCGACCGGCGGCAGTTCGCGGACCGGGCGGCCTGGAACCGTGCGCACGGCCCCTTCCACCAGGTGACCGAGCCCTTCGACGAGGACGCCCCGCTCGACTGGACGCCCGTCTGGTCACTGACCGAGGAGCGGCAGCGTCTCGCGCCGACGAGCCTGCTCTACTACAACGCCCCGGACGCGGACACCCGTTACTGCCGGGCGACCTCCAACGGGGCCGCCGCCGGGACCAGTCTGGAGGACGCCGTCGTACACGGCTGCCTGGAGCTGGTGGAGCGGGACGCGGTCGCCCTGTGGTGGTACAACCGCACCCGGCAGCCCGGTGTGGTCCTCGACCGGCGGGACGAGTGGACCGCCGGGACCCTGGCCTCGCTGCGGGACATGGGGAGGTCGGTGTGGGCCCTCGATCTCACGTCCGACCTGGGGATCCCCGTGGTCGCGGCCGTCTCGGCGCGGATCGGCGAACCGGCCGAGGACGTCGTGCTGGGGTTCGGCGCCCACTTCGACGCGCGGATCGCGCTGCGCCGGGCACTGACCGAACTCAACCAGATGCTGCCGCCGTTGACGGGCGGGCCGCCCGGCGGGGGCACCGCCTACACCGGTGACGACCCGGAGGCCCTCGCCTGGTTCCGGCACGCCACGACGGCGGGCATGCCCTATCTGCTGCCCGCCGCCCGCCGCTCGGCCCGGCCGCCCGCCGCGCCGCGTCCGCCCGCCGACGCCGCGGCCCAGGCCGGGGCGCTGGTCGAGCGGTTGCGCCGGCACGGCCTCGACGTCCTCGTCCTCGACCAGACCCGTCCCGATGTGGGGCTGCCCGTCGCCAAGGTGCTGGTGCCCGGACTGCGCCCGCACTGGGCGGGCTTCGGTCCGGGCCGGCTGTTCGACGTACCGGTCGCGCTCGGCCGGCTGGCCCGGCCGACGGACTTCACCGAGCTGAATCCCTTTCCCCTTCACCTGTGACGGAATGAAGCATTCCTCTTTACGGAATGAAATCCTCCACTTGTTTTCGCGCACCGGAGCAAACCTTTTCACTTCGTCGGCGGTCTTCTTCCATTAGGGAGTCCGAAGCACACTCCACCCCACCGAGTTTCGCTTCCGAGCGGTTTCGATCGATTACTATCGATGGCGACTTCTCATCCTCCCGGTATGCCGTGAGAGGGTGGGCACGGCACAACCTGACTCACTAATTCGTTCGGTTCGTCCGGGGGGAAGAGATGCAAGGTTCTGCCCTGCATGACGGTGCGCGCGTCGAACAGGAGGACGCGCGAAGCAGGCACCTCGCCCGCGGCACCTCCATCGCCATCACCGTCGCAGTGCTCGTGGCCTTCTTCGGCATCGGGGTGACCTACCTGGTGGAGGGCCACCCCTCACCTCTCGGGCTCGGCACGGGCGTCACGACCCTGCTCCTGGTCTACGGGCTCCAACTGGCGCATTCCTTTCCCCATCTGTCGCCCCGGCTGGCCCGCCGGCAGTACTGGACCCTCGGGTTCCAGGCGCTCCTGACGTACCTTCCGTTTCTCTTCTACGCCGAGGCCTGGCTCGCCGCCCCCGGCTTCCTCGCCGGCTCGTCGCTGCTCGTCCTCCCCTCCCGCTGGAAGTGGCCCGCGTACGGGGCGGCCGTGGCGTCGGCCGGCGTGCTCGTGCTGGAGACCGGCCTGGGCCGCGGTTCGGTCTGGTACGGGACGGTGGCGACCGCGCTGACCGGCCTGGTGGTGTACGGACTGTCCGAGCTGACCCGGCTCGTCCAGGAGGCCCACCGCTCCCGCGGCGAGCTGACCCGGATGGCGCTGGAGGCGGAGCGGCTGCGGTTCTCCCGCGATCTGCACGACCTGCTGGGCATCAGCCTGACCACCATCGCCTTCAAGTGCGAGCTGGCGCGACGGCTGCCGCCCTCCAAGCACGCCCGGCTCCACCAGGAGCTGACGGAGATCCTGGACACCACCCAGCGGGCCTTCGCCGACGTGCGGGCCGTCTCGCAGACCTACCGCGCCATGTCGCTGACCGCGGAGGTCGACACCGTCTTCGCGACCCTCAAGGACATGGGCATCCATGCCGTCTTCCGCGGCGGCGCCGGTCCCCTGCCGCCCCACATAGAGACCACGCTGGCCACGGTCCTGCGCGAGGGGATCACCAACATGCTCCGGCACAGCAGGGTCGGGACCTGCGTCGTCCAGCTCAGCCGCGAGCCGGGCGCCGTCGGACTGATCGTGACCAACGACGGGATTCCGGCGCAGCCGTCCGGCCCCGGCGTGGGGACGCGGCCGGGCAGCGGACTGACCAACCTTCGCGAACGCATCGAAGCGGTCGACGGCAGGCTCAGCGTCAAGATCATGGACGACAAGTGGTTCTCGCTGACGGCGGTCGTTCCGCTTCCGGCCGGGACGCACGAGTCCAAGCGGCCCGTCCTGCGCACCGCCGCCGGTCCCGCCCGCCCTCCGGAGAGCGAGCTGCGCGACTCGGCGACCGTGGCCTGAGCCCGCGGCCGGTGGGCGGGGTCAGATCCAGCCGCCCTCGCGGGCTATCCGTACCGCGTCCATGCGGTTGCGGGCGCTCAGCTTGACCACGGCGCTGCTCAGGTAGTTGCGCACGGTGCCCGGCGACAGGAACAGGCGGCGGGCTATCGCCGCGGTGCCCTCGCCGGCGGCGGCGAGCCGCAGGACCTCCAGCTCACGGGGGGCCAGCGGCTGTGTCACGTCTTCGAGCGCCGCGACCGCCAGCTGGGGGTCGACGGCCCGCTTGCCGGCGGCCACCGCGCGGATGGCGCCCACGAGTTGGGTGGGGTCGGCGTCCTTGCGCAGGAAGCCCGTGGCACGTGTCGCCAGTGCCCGTCGCAGCGTGCTGGGGTTGCCGAGGCCCGTGAGCATCAGGATCCGGCAGTCGGGCACGGCGGTGCCCAGCGCGGCGGCGGCGGAGATGCCGTCCATGCCGGGCAGGCCGATGTCGAGCACCGCCACGTCCGGTTGCAGGGCCCGCGCCCTCGGCACGATCTCGTCCCCGCGGTCGACTTCGGCCACCACTTCGAAGTCCGCCTCCAGGGACAGAAGTTCGGCCAGCGCCCGGCGCAGCATCGCCATGTCCTCGGCGATCAGAATCTTTATCATGGCCCCCCACATCGACCGCACACAGGTCGCCCGGGCCTCATACTCTCATCCGGAAAGCCAGAACAAGGCTTCGAAGCGCCAAGTTCCCTGCCTTTCGGTTCACTTCGGGCGGCGGTTCCGTTTCCGAAAGAAAGTCAGAGATTCAATCACCCCGGTAAACCCGGCCTCTTTCCCCTTTCGTACGACCCTGCGAACAACGCAATGCGACGGTGGGCCGGTCGGTCAGTCCCGTCCGAGGGCCCGCGTCAGCGCCCTTTCGGTCTCCTCGGCGGTCGCCGACTCCGCCGCCCAGGCCGCGTACCCGTCGGGCCGCACCAGCAGGCTCGTCCGCCGCTCGCTCGCCCAACTAGCCACGCGGAGGCGGTCCTTGCGGGTGGGGGTGCCGGTCCCGTCGGCGGGGGTGACGAGGACGAACCCGCCGTCGCGCAGGGCCTCGTACAGGCGGCCGTCGCGCAGGACCACGTCCGGGACGCGCCTGCCGACCAGGGGGTGGGCGCCGCGCGGGGCCGGGTACGCGTAGCCGATGCCGGTGACCTGGCCGACCATGCGCGTGCGGGCCGGGCGGGCGTGGCCGAGGAACGTGGTGAGCAGGGCGCGGGCCGCGAGCGTCCCGGGGCGCTTGGCCATCGCGAGCCGTACGATCCCGCCGCTGCTGCGCAGCACGGACCTGCCGACGGGGTGCCGTTCGGACTGGTAGGTGTCCAGCAGGCCGGCGCCCGCGTACCCGTGGACCGTCGCCGCCAGCTTCCAGCTCAGATTCGCGGCGTCCTGGAGGCCGGTGTTCATGCCCTGGCCGCCGGCCGGGGTGTGCACGTGCGCGGCGTCCCCGGCGAGGAACACGCGGCCCACCCGGTACGCGGGGGCCTGCCGTTCGTCGCTGTGGAAGCGGGACATCCAGCGGGCGTCGTGCATACCGAAGTCACGGCCGAGCGCGAGCCGGGTGATCTCCCTGACCTCGTCGAGCCCGAGAGGCTCGCTGTCGGCGACGTCGCGGCCCCGGTGCCAGCCGATCACCCGGTGGTAGCCGTCCCCGAACGGCGCGAGGAACGCGAACGCGTCCCCGACCGCGTTGACCGTCAGCAGCGTCTCGGGCTGCTCGGCGAGCCTGACGTCGGCGAGGACGACGGACCGGATGGCCGACCGCCCGGGGAAGGGCAGCCCCACCGCCTCCCGCACGGCACTGCGCATCCCGTCCGTCCCGACGACGTACGCGGCCCGCAGCTCCTTGGCCTTTCCGCCGGGCCCGCGCACCCGGAGGGTCACCCCGTCCGCGTCCTGTACGAGACCGGTCGCCTCCGTCTCGTACGCGAACCGCACCCCGGCCGCCACGGCCCGCCGCTCCAGGGCCTTCTCCACCTCGTACTGCGGCAGGACGAGGAGGTGCCTGAAGCGGGAGTGCAGGGTGGTGAGGTCGACGGTCAGCCGGCCGAAGAGCCGCAGCCGGTCGAGGGTCCGCCCCTTGGCCTCCAACTCGTCGGCGAGGCCCCGCGCGTCGAGCTGCTCCAGCGTGCGGGCGTGCAGGACGAAGGCGCGGGAGAGGTTGCTGATGCCGCGCGGCCGGCGCTCGGCCAGGGTGACGGGGACACCGGCGGCGGCGAGGTCACCGGCGAGCAGCAGCCCGGTGGGCCCCGCGCCGACGACGATGACGTTGCGGACAGTGCCGTTCATGGCGGCCTCCTGGTGCCGGCGGTTCCGGACGGGGTGCCGGCCGGCGGCTGGTTGTCCGCGCGCGTCGCCCGGCGTCTGTCCGCAACCATAGGGCGCCGCCCGGGACACGCCGAGGGCACCGCTCCCGCCCCCGGGCGGCATCAGCCGCGTACGGGTGCGAGAGCGGTGCCCTCGAAAAGACTCCGGAACTCGGTGGGGACCGGGGTCAGGAAGCGCGGACCTGGTCCGGGCCCTGCATCTTGCCCTGTCCCTTGCCTCCCGGCTTGCGCCGCGGCTGGCGGTCCGTCGAGCCGTCGAGCACCCAGACCAGGCCGGCGATCAGCGCGAACAGCCCGATCGGCGCCGCGACGTAGAGGCCCAGCGTCTCGATGACGCTCAGCTTCTGCGCGGGGTCGTCGCCGTCGTCGCGCGTCAGCGCGAGCGCGGGGGACGACATCATGAGCATCATCAGCGTCGTACCGGCAGCCAGGGCGCCGGCGCGCAGGGCGTTCTTCTTGTCCACGGTGCAAACGTAGCGAACTCCTGTTGCGGCCGCGCGCCCGGGGGTGCCGTACGGGGTGCGGCGCGGTTCTGTACGTGACGTCCGGGGCCTCACGCGGAGGGCTCCCGGCCGCCGGTGGACCCGCCTTCGCGCAGTACCTCGATGAGGGCGTGCAGCCGGGGCGAGGCGGCCAGTTCCTCCAGGGTGACGGGCCGGCCCTCGGCGTCGGCGACGGGCAGGCGCCAGTTCGGGTACTGGTCCCAGGTGCCCGGCAGGTTCTGCGGGCGGCGGTCGCCGACGGCGTCCGGGAGCCAGACGCCGACGAGGCGGGCGGGGGTGCGCAGCAGGAAGCGGTGCACGGCCTGGATCTCCGCCTCCTCCGACTGCTCCGAGACGCCCCCTGCGGCCCCCTGCAGCAGCCCGAGCCGGGCGAGCAGCGCCAGCCACTCCCCCACGTCCGCCGCCGCCTCGGCCCGCTCCTGGCCCACGGGGCGGGTCAACAGGCCGAGCCGGTCGCGGAGTTCGACGTGGTCGCCGGTGAGGCGGGACGCGGTGGGCGGCAGGTCGTGGGTGGTGGCGGTGGCGAGGCAGTCGGCGCGCCAGCTCTCCGGGGGCAGCGGCAGACCCGTACCGTCCCAGTCGCGTTCGAACCAGAGCACGGAGGTGCCGAGCACGCCGTGCTCCTGGAGGCTCTCGCGCACGCCCGGTTCCACCGTGCCGAGGTCCTCGCCGATCACCAGGGCCCCGGCGCGGGAGGCCTCCAGGGCGAGGATCGCGAGCATGGCCTCGGCGTCGTAACGGACGTACGTGCCCTCGGTGGCCGGGCGGCCCTGCGGGACCCACCAGAGGCGGAACAGGCCCATGACGTGGTCGATGCGCAGCGCACCCGCGTACCGGAAGAGGGCCCGCAGGAGGCGGCGGTACGGGGCGTAGCCGGACTCGGCGAGGCGGTCGGGGCGCCAGGGCGGCAGCCCCCAGTCCTGGCCCTGGACGCTGAACGCGTCCGGGGGCGCGCCGACGGACATGCCGGCCGCGAAGACCTCCTGCTGCGCCCAGGCGTCGGCGCCACCGGGGTGCACCCCGACGGCGAGGTCGTGCACGAGCCCGACCGGCATCCCGGCGTCGCGGGCACTGCGCTGGGCGGTGGCGAGCTGGGCGTCGGTCAGCCAGGCGAGCCTGCTGTGGAAGTCGACGCGGTCCATCAACTCGGCGCGGGCGCGGGCGGTCTCGGCCGAGCGGGGGTCGCGCAGGCCCTGCGGCCACCGCGTCCAGTCGGAGCCGTACACCTCCGCGAGGGCGTACCAGGTGGCGTGGTCCTCCAGCGCCTGCCCCTCCTCGGCGAGGAAGTCGCAGTAGGCGGCCCGGCGGCCGGGCCCGAGCGGCACCTCGCGCACCAGCTCAAGGGCCTCGCGCTTCAGCTCCCACACGGCGTCGCGGTCGATCAACGCGCCCTTGTCGAGCACGGATTCGCGCAGCCGGCGGGCCCGCGCCAGCAGCGCGAGCAGCCGTTCGCGGTCGTCCTCGTCGACGTACGCGAACTCGGGGATGTCCTCGACGCGCAGATACACGGGGTCGGGGTAGCGGCGCGAGGAGGGCCGGTACGGAGAGGGGTCGGTGGGGGCGCCGGGCACCGCCGCGTGCATCGGGTTGACCTGCACGAATCCGGCCCCGAGCGCCCGCCCCGCCCAAGCCGTCAGTTCGGTGAGGTCCCCGAGGTCGCCCATGCCCCAGGAGCGCCGGGACAGCAGCGAGTAGACCTGCACGAGCAGCCCGTACGCACGTCCGGCGGGCGCGGGCAGCTTCGCCGGGGCGACGACGAGGTGGGCGCGCGCGGTCCGCCCGTCGGGGGCGGCGGCGGTCAGCTCGTGCACGCCGGGGGGCAGCCCCTCGACGGACTCCCGGGCCTCCCCCTGCTCGGTCAGCACCCGCAGCCGGGTCCCGGCGGGCAGGGCGGCGAGGGCGGCGTCGAGCAAGGAGCCACCGGGTGGGCCGGTCGGCGCGGCGGGGCCCGTATCGCTCTCCGGGGCCGCCCCGCCGCCGGCCGCCGCTCCCGGGCCGGCGTCGTCGGCCGCGGCGGCGGGGGTGTCCGGGCCGCCGGTCAGCGGCGGGGCCTGGGGCGTGGGCGTGGCCCCGGTCCAGCACACCACCGTCGGCGGCAGCAGCCGTTCCCGGAGTTCCTTCTCGCGGGCCGCGAGGGAGCCGCGCACGGCGGCCGGCGTCCCCGCGGCGACTCCCAGCGCGGTGAGCGCGGCGACGACCGCCGTGTCCGAGGCCGCGACCGTGCGGTCCGGGGACGGACTGTAGGACGTGGCGACGCCGTACAGCGCGGCGAGCCGGGAGAGCGGCATCAGACCCCCGACGGGACCAGGCCGGCGGCGGCACCCAGGGGAGTCGGCTCACTCGTCAGGGGCGCGGCGTCGGCGAGCGGAGGTTCACTGGTGAGGGGCGCGGCAGCGGCCAGCGGCGGTTCGCTGGTGAGCGGTGCCTCGGCGCAGGAGCCCTCGGCGCCGGCGTTGAAGATGCAGTAGAGCGGGTGGGGGTCGGATCCGGGGTCGGCGGTCACGTCCGCCGGGCGTTTGGAGAGGGCCGAGAGCAGAAGCTGTGCCGATGCGGCCACGGGGGCCTCCTTGGTCGTCGTGCGGGCGGGTCAGGGCAGCCCCTACCCAGCGGGCGGGCCCGCAGACGTGACAGCCGGGACATCGTGCCCCTCTTCCCATTCTGTCCCGGATCGCCCGGATCACCAAGAGCGCCTGCGCGCACACCGTGAGCGACCGCCGGTCGGTCCCTGGCCTGCAGCCTGGCCGTGCGCACCGCCGAGTCACCGGCCACCCGGCGCCCGGGCAGCACGCGGCCCCGGGTCTCGCCGGGGCCCTGCCCGGGACCGGGGCCGGGGCCGGCCCGGGGCAAACCAAAGGCCCGGATCGTCAGGCGGAGATGCCGTCGATCCGGGCCATCGCGTCCTCCGCGCCGTACGGCTGCAGGTAGGGCAGCCAGCGCGGATCCCGGTGCCCGGTGCCGATGATGCGCCACGCGAGCCCCGACGGCGGGGCGGGTTTGTGGCGCAGGCGCCAGCCGATCTCGACCAGGTGGCGGTCGGCCTTGGTGTGGTTGCAGCGGCGGCAGGACGCCACCACGTTGTCCCAGACGTGCTGACCCCCGCGGCTGCGCGGGATGACGTGGTCGACGCTGGTTGCGACGCCACCGCAGTACATGCACCGGCCGCCGTCCCGGGCGAACAGCGCCCGGCGGGTCAGCGGAACGGGCCCCCGGTAAGGGACCCGCACGAACCTTTTCAGCCGGACCACGCTGGGCGCGGGGACGGTGACGGTGGCGCTGTGCATGAAGGCGCCGGATTCCTCAAGAGAGACAGCCTTGTTCTCAAGGACCAGGACGAGCGCGCGGCGGAGCGGTACGACGCCGAGGGGCTCGTACGACGCGTTGAGGACCAGGACATGCGGCACGGACGGCCTCCTTGTACGCCGGCGGCGCGTGGCTCGCGCCGGGACGATCTGCAGTCAGTCTCCCCTCATGCCTGGTGGAAGCGCCACCATGTCCCGGTAACGGGCTGGGAGTGTTTTCGACCACATCTCCTTCATCCCCACGTGAGCACAGTCTCTCCCTCGAACATTGCAACGATCCGCACACGGTGCCCCGTTAGTGTGGTGTTTCCGCCCGTCGGCATTCCACCAAATGTCCCCTGCCACGGGCGGGCCGCTACGCCTGGAGGTACCTGCCGTGTTCTTGTCCGTCCTGTCGGCCGCCGATCCCACCGAGGAACCGACGTCACCGACGCTCCAGGACGCCCAGGAAAGCGCCACCAACGCCGCCAGCTGGGTGGAGCAGAACTGGTCCACCTGGCTCAGCATCGGACTGCGCGTCCTGCTCATCGTGATCATCGCGGTGGTGCTGAGAGTGGCCGTGCGGCGGACCATCACGAAGTTCATCGACCGGATGAACCGAACGGCCCAGGCGGTCGACGGCACGGCGCTCGGCGGCCTCCTGGTCAACGTCGAACGCCGTCGTCAGCGCTCGCAGGCCATCGGTTCCGTCCTGCGTTCGGTCGCGTCCTTCCTGATAGTGGGCACGGCGGCGCTGATGATCCTGGGCACGTTCCAGATCAACCTGGCGCCGCTGCTGGCCTCCGCCGGTGTGGCGGGCGTGGCGATCGGTTTCGGCGCCCGCAACCTCGTGACGGATTTCCTCTCCGGCGTTTTCATGATCCTGGAGGATCAGTACGGCGTAGGGGACACGGTCGACGCGGGGGTGGCGTCCGGCGAGGTCATCGAGGTGGGCCTGCGGGTCACCAAACTCCGCGGCGACAACGGCGAGATCTGGTACGTCCGCAACGGCGAGGTCAAGCGCATCGGCAACCTCTCCCAGGGCTGGGCCACGGCCGGCGTCGACGTCACGGTCCGCTCGGACGAGGACCTCGACCGCGTCCGCTCGGTCCTCGCGGAGGTCGGCGAGGCGATGAGCAAGGACGAGCCCTGGAACGAGCGCCTGTGGGGCCCGATAGAGGTCCTGGGCCTCGACAGCGTCATCCTGGACTCGATGGTGGTCCGCGTCAGCGCGAAGACCATGCCGGGCAAGGCCCTGTCCGTCGAACGCGAACTGCGCTGGCGCATCAAGCAGGCCTTCGACCGCGCGGACATCAGCATCGTCGGCGGCCTCCCCGCCCCGACGGAGGAAGCCCCGGCGGACCCGACGGCGGGCATGGCGGCCCCGTCGGCGTACTCCAACACGGGCTCGGCGCAGTCGCAGGCGGCGTCGCCGCTGGCGCCGCCGGCGGTCGTTCCATCGAGTGGGGCGAAGTAGGGGCGAGAGGTTTCTCATACGTTCTCTGGGTGTGCG
>NZ_JBHWZP010000130.1:0-24236 GCF_042728395.1 Streptomyces sp. NPDC060205 | reverse complement strand
GCCCTGTTCGGGTCGGTGCCCCCTCCTCGTCGTGTCGGCCCGGCAGCAGTCAGCCTCCGCTGCCGCCCTGCTGAGACGGACGCCGGATCAGGGCCGTCCAGCGGGTCGCGACGCGGTACTTCAGCGCATGCCACCGGTCGGAGGCCGCCCACACCACCCGGACGGACGAGCGCGGTGCGAGCAGTGCGCGCAGGCGCGTGCCGCGGCTGGCGGTGGCCCGCAGGCCCTGGGTCATCCGGCGGACATCGGCGCCCAGCCCCGGTGCCGGCCGGGGGCTCGGCGCGTACAGGACCTGCTCCACCGCGTCGGCGATCCGGTGGACGGAGGCCGCGGCCTCCGTCTCCAGATGCCCGACGCGGACGATCCGCGCCGCCGCCTTGCGCGGTGTCTGCGACTCGTCGGGCGGGATACCGAAGTCCCACGCCGTGTCACTGACCTCCTGCCAGGCCTCCAGCGCGACGGCCGCGGTGCGTGCCTCGCCCCGGTCGTGCGTTTCGAACCGGACGTCGCGCACCCCGCCGCCGGCGTCCTGCCCGCCCGCCGACGTGGCGCCCCCGGTGTCCGCCGTGATCCAGCTGTGCGAACCGAGCCGCACCGCCCGGGTCCGCATCCGCCAGAGCATCGGCAGCAGCGGCAGCGTGCCCACGGCGAGCCCGCCCGCGAGCCACAGGAGCAGGGACAGCCACCACGGCGGATCGTCGTTCGTCGTGCCGAACGCCGCCTGCGGGGAGTCGCTGGTGCAGGGCTGCTCCAGCTTCTTCTCGGCCGCCGTGCACTCCTCGCTGCCCGAAGGGGCGGCGGAGGGCGCCGTGGACGAGGAACGCGACGGCGCGTCCGGGTCGGGGACGGCCGCGCCGGGCGTGTCCGTGCGCGTGTACTCGGGGACCGAGCCCCGGTTCGGAGTCGGCTCGAAACGGGTCCAGCCGATGCCCTCGAAGTACAGCTCGGGCCAGGCGTGCGCGTCCCGCAGCCCCACCGACATCGTGCCGTCCGACTTGGGCGAACCGGGCGTGAAGCCCACCGCGACCCGGGCCGGTATGCCCAGCGTGCGGGCCATGGAGGCCATCGCGAAGGAGAAGTGGACGCAGAAGCCCTCCTTGTCCCTGAGGAAACGCGCTATCGCCTGGGAGCCGCTGCCGACCTTCACCTCCGTGTCGTACGTGAAGCCGCCCTCCAGGGCGAACCAGTCCTGCAGCTTCACCGCACGCTCGTAGTCGTTGGCCGCGTCCGCCGTGATCTCCCGTGCCGTCGTGGCCACCACCGGCGGCAGCGAGTCCGGCACCTTGGTGAACTCGCGCTTGAGTACCTCCGGCGCCTCGGGCGCGTTCGCGAGCTGATCCGCGGTCGGCTGCACGATCAGGCTCTTGACCGTGTACTCCTGGCCGCGGGTCGTCTGGCCGTGGTCGCCGACGAGCGTGCGGCCCACGGGCTCGAACCGCCACTTGCCGTTGATGTCCACCTGGCTGGCCGGGTAGGGCAGCGGCAGCCAGTCCTGCGCGTACCAGTCGGCCGCCGAGATCCTCGTCTGCACCTCGGTGCGCTGGACGTCGTCACTGAGACCGGGCGGTGTCGGGAAGGAACCCGGCACGTCCTCGACATGGCGCTTGGCGGGCTTCCACGCCGTGCCGTCGAACTCGTCGAGCGAGACGATCCGCAGATAGAGGTTCTGCGTCTCCTCGGAGTTGGTGCGGTAGGACATGACCTCGCGGTCCTCGTCCACGTTCAGGCTGTCGCTGAGGGAGACCAGCGGGTTCACCGCGGAGATGGTGTTGCCCCCGCCGGAACCCGCGGCGACGCCCGTGCGAGCGGCGTCCAGCAGCCCGCCGTCGAGCGCGGGCAGGGCGAGCGGGACGACCAGTGCGACGCCGAGCGCGACGGCGCCGATGCGCCGTCCCGTCCGCACCGGCGCGGTGGGGCTGCCCGAGGGAACTCCGCCCGGTGCGCGGGGCCCGCCGCCGAAGACGCGCCCCCACTGGGAGAGCCGGTCACGTCCCTCGGCCAGCAGCAGCACCAGATAGCCGGTGGCCGCCAGCAGGAACCAGATCCATCCGGCGCCGCCGTCCGCGAGACCCGCGGCGACGGAGTACAGCGCGAGCAGCGGCAGTCCGGCGGGGGCGGCGCTGCGGAACGTGACCGCGAGCGCGTCCACCGCGAGTCCGATCACCACGACCCCGCCGACCATCATCAGACGGATGCCGTCGGAGAGCGGCGCCGGGATCGAGTACCTGCTGACGTCGTCCGCGCCCGCCTGCAGCAGCTCGCCGAAGTAACGGAAGACATCGGGGCCGGGCAGCAGCCCGGCTATGGCGTGCTCCCGGGCGAACGACAGCGTCAGCAGCATCAGGGTCACGAGCGCCTGCACCGCGATCGTCAGCGGCCGTGCGAGCGGCACCCGCCGGGCCCCCGCGCCCACCCCGGTCTGCACCGCGACCAGGAACGCCGCCTGGAGGAACCAGCTCGCCGGATCGACCAGCGGCAGCAGGGCGCAGGACGCCATCAGGGTCGCCGCCGCGGCGCACAGCGCAAGTCGCGCGCGCCCGCTCATGAGCCACCGCCTCCCGCCGTGCTGCCCGTGGACGCGACCCCGTTGCGCTGTCGGTCCGCCTCCCGCCACAGGTCGGCCAGGCTCACGCCCGGTGGGACGGCCACAGCGGTCCAGCCCGCCTCACGCAGCATCCGAAGCCGCTCCTCGCCCTGTTCGTCGGGGGTGCCCCGCACCCATGCCCCGCTGTCCAGCAGGAAGGCGATCGCCCCGCCGCTGCGCTGGCGCATCTTGGCGAGCACCGACGCCTGTTCCTCGTCCAGGTCGCCCAGGAAGGCCACCAGCAGTCCTTCGTTGCCGCCGCGCAGTACTTCGTACGCCCGCGACAGGCCCGTACCGTCGGAGTGGTCGATGACCGCGAGGGTGTCCATCATCAGCCCCGCCGCGTCCGCCGACTCCTGGCTCGCGCCGGCGAACCCGTCGGCGCCCTCGCCCGGCACCGAGGTGCCGGTGTCGGTCAACAGGCGCACGGAGAAGCCCCGTTCCAGCATGTGCACCAGCGTCGAGGCGGTGCCCGAGACGGCCCACTCGAAGGCGGAGTCGGGGCCCGCGCCGTCGAAGGCGATGCCACGGGTGTCGAGCAGCACCGTGCAGCGGGAGCGCTGCGGCTGTTCCTCGCGGCGCACCATCAGCTCGCCGTACCGTGCGGTCAGCCGCCAGTGGACCCGGCGCAGGTCGTCGCCGTAGCGGTACCCGCGCGGGATCACGTCGTCCTCGCCGGCCAGCGCGAGCGAGCGCTGCCGCCCGTCGCCGTACCCCTTCGCCTCGCCGGTCAGCCGGACCGGCGGCAGGGGCTCCACGCGCGGGACGACGGTGAGGGTGTCGTAGGTGGAGAAGGAACGGGTCAGCTCGCACATGCCGAAGGGGTCGCTGAGCCGCAGTTGCAGCGGGCCCAGCGGGTAGCGCCCGCGCAGGTCCGACCGCACGCGGTACGACACCTCGCGCCGGCCGAGCGCCTCCACCCGGTCCAGGACGAACCGGGGCCGCGGCCCCAGCACGTACGGCACCCGGTCCTGGAGCATCAGCAGTCCGGTGGGCAGCCGCGAGACGTTGTCCATCCGCAGATGGACGCGTGCCTCGGAGCCCGCCGGTACACGGGCCGGGGAGAGCCGGCGGCTGCCGGCGACCCGGTAGCGCGTGCGGTACAGCACGGCCGTGCAGACCAGCGGCAGTACGGCGAGCAGCAGTCCGACCCGCAGCAGATCGCTCTGCCCGAGGACGTACGCGCAGATGGCGGCCGCGATGCCGGCGGCCAGGAACGAACGCCCGCGCGTGGTGAGCCCGGCGAGAGCCGTGCGCATCCCGCCCCGGTCCTCCTCGGCCGACGCCGCGGGCATCCCGCCGCCCGACATCACAGCCTCCGGGGCGGCTGCTGGCCGAAGGCGGACGTGCCCCGGCCCATCGCCGGGCCGCCCGGCGCCTGGGGCGCCGCGGGCACGGCCGTGCGCTGCAGGATCTCCAGGACGACCTGCTCGGCCGTACGACGGTTCAACTGGGCCTGGGCGGTGGGCAGCAGCCGGTGTGCCAGGACCGCGACGGCGAGCGCCTGCACGTCGTCCGGCAGTGCGTAGTCCCGGCCGCTGAGAGCGGCGGACGCCTTCGCGGCGCGCAGCAGATGCAGCGTTGCGCGCGGCGAGGCGCCGAGTCTCAGGTCCGGGTGGCTGCGCGTGGCGCCGACCAGGTCGACCGCGTACCGGCGGACCGGGTCGGCGACGTGGACCGTGCGGACCGCGTCGATGAGCTTGACGATCTCGTGCGCGTGCGCCACCGGCTGCAGGTCGTCCAGCGGGGAGGCCCCGCCGTGGATGTCGAGCATCTGCAACTCGGCCTCGGCGCTCGGGTAGCCGATGGAGACCCGGGCCATGAAACGGTCCCGCTGCGCCTCCGGCAGGGGATAGGTGCCCTCCATCTCGACCGGGTTCTGCGTGGCCACCACCATGAAGGGGCTGGGCAGCTCGTAGGTGTGCCCGTCGATGGTGACCTGGCGCTCCTCCATGGACTCCAGGAGCGCCGACTGCGTCTTGGGCGACGCGCGGTTGATCTCGTCGCCGATCACGATCTGCGCGAAGATCGCCCCCGGTTTGAACTCGAACTCCCTGTTCTGCTGGTCCCAGATGGACACCCCCGTGATGTCCGAGGGCAGCAGGTCGGGCGTGAACTGAATACGTCGCACCGAGCAGTCGATGGACCGCGCCAGTGCCTTGGCCAGCATGGTCTTGCCGACGCCGGGGACATCCTCGATGAGCAGATGTCCCTCGGCGAGCAGCACGGTCAGCGAAAGCCGTACGACCTCAGGCTTGCCCTCGATCACTTCCTCCACCGAACTGCGGACTCTCTCCACAGTGGCGGTCAGATCTGTGAGGCTCGCTCGATCGTCATAGGTCGTCACCCGGCCCTCCTCGGCCCGTTCTTTCTCCGGGCCGACACGCTGTGATGCGAACCGGCCCACCCCGAACACGGACGCCACGCGTGAAAAGTTCCGCGCGACGCCACACACGCATTCTTGTTGCCGTTACCGGTTCGTGTCATCCGCCTGTGGATAACTGGCCGTGATATGTCGGGTCTTGCGCTTTATGGCCGGGTCCCACTGGCGTCAGGTGGGGTCTATCTCACGCAGGAGGCCCGTCTTCACGTCGAACACGAAACCACGTACGTCGTCGGAGTGCAGAAGGAACGGGGAGGTCCGCACCCGCTGCATGGACTGCCGGACGTCCTGTTCGACGTCGCGGAACGCCTCGACGGCCCACGCCGGGCGCTGGCCGACCTCCATCTCCAGGTCGTGGCGGAACTCCTCGGTGAGGGACTCCAGGCCGCAGCCGGTGTGATGGATGAGCACGACGCTGCGGGTGCCGAGCGCGCGCTGGCTGATGGTGAGGGAGCGGATCACGTCGTCGGTGACGACGCCTCCCGCGTTGCGGATGGTGTGGCAGTCGCCGAGTTCGAGGCCCAGCGCGGCGTGCAGGTCGAGCCGGGCGTCCATGCAGGCCACGACCGCGACGCGCAGGACCGGGCGGGCGTCCATGCCCGGATCGGTGAACGCGTCGGCGTACCGCTCGTTGGCGTCGACCAGGCGGTCCGTGACGGTGCCGGGGCGGGCCGTGGCGTCCTCGGGCTCGGTGGGAACGGATGCGGAAGTCGTCATACCTATGACGGTAAGGGGCACGCGCTGTTCGGGCCCGCTGTGAGAGGGGACAAAGAACATCAATGAACGTTGGTGTGAGGTAACCCACAAGGGTGGATCGAATGCGCCCGTTCGGGTGGAAAACGCTGGTTTTTCGCTTGATCGCGGGGGAGAGCCGCGACGCGCAGGCCGGTTCATTGACCGCGAGACACCGTGGACTAAAGTGACGCGAAGCGGGAGGCGAGCTGTCCTCCCTGCTGGACTGGTGAACCCCGGAGGCCCGGCGACATGCCGGGATCTCCCCGCGTGCGCGGCGCGTACGTACGGCTCGGCCTCCTCCCGCTCCCGGTCGGCTGACGCTCTTGGCGCCGGCAGGCCCTCCCCTCGGCGATCCGGGGGGCATCTCCCCGTGACGGCTGCGGGCGGGCGGGGACCCGGCGGTGCGTACCGGCCGCGCCGGACCTGAGAGGGCCCCTTGAGCAACAGTCGACATGTCCCGGTGATGCTCCAGCGGTGCCTGGACATGCTGGCCCCCGCACTGGAGGCACCGGGAGCCGTCGTCGTCGACTGCACCCTCGGCCTCGGCGGCCACAGTGAGGCCCTGCTCGACCGCTTCCCCGAGGCCCGCCTGATCGCCCTCGACCGCGACAAGGAGGCACTGCGCCTCTCCGGAGAGCGGCTCGCGCCCTTCGGCGACCGGGCCGAGCTGGTGCACGCGGTCTACGACGAACTCCCCGACGTGCTCGACCGCCTGGGCCTCACGAGCGTCCAGGGCGTCCTGTTCGACCTGGGCGTCTCCTCCATGCAGCTCGACGAGGCGGACCGCGGCTTCGCCTACGCCCAGGACGCGCCGCTCGACATGCGCATGGACCAGACGACCGGCATCAGCGCGGCCGAGGTCCTCAACACCTACGCGCCCGGCGAACTCGTACGGATCCTGCGGGCGTACGGCGAGGAGAAGCAGGCCAAGCGGATCGTGTCCGCGGTGGTCCGCGAGCGCGACAAGGAGCCGTTCGCCAACAGCGCGCGGCTCGTCGAGCTGATCCGCGACTCCCTGCCGCAGGCGGCCAAGCGCACCGGCGGCAACCCCGCCAAGCGCACGTTCCAGGCACTGCGCATCGAGGTCAACGGCGAACTCACCGTCCTGGAGAGGGCGATCCCCGCCGCCGTGAAGGCGCTCGCCGTCGGCGGCCGGATCGCCGTGCTGTCGTACCACTCCCTGGAGGACCGGCTGGTGAAGCAGGTCTTCGCGGCGGGCGCCGCCACCACCGCGCCGCCCGGACTGCCGGTCGTCCCCGAGCGCTACCAGCCCCGGCTCAAGCTGCTGACGCGCGGTGCCGAACTCCCCACCGAGGAAGATGTCGCGGAGAACCGCCGGGCCGCTCCCGCGCGGCTGCGCGGGGCGCAGCGCATCAGGGAGGACGCCGAGTGACGGGAAGGGTGCGTGAGCGGGACGACCGAACTCACCGGGCACAGGGGCCGGAAACCCGGACCCACCGGCCAGGAACCCGAACTCACCTGGAGGGTGAGTGAACAGGAAACCCGAACTGAGGGGGAGAGCGGCCCGGCTCGCGCGGCTCTTCCCGACCGGCTCCGGACAGGCCGCCCGTACCCCCTTCGTCCTCCTGGTCGTGCTGCTGCTCGGCGGCGGCCTGATCGGGCTGCTGGTGCTGAACTCCGCCCTCAGCGAGGGGTCGTTCCAGCTCGACGACCTCCAGAGGGACACCAAGAGCCTCACCGACGAGGAACAGGCGCTCCAGCGTGACGTGGACGCCTACTCCGCCCCCGACGCCCTCCAGCGCCGCGCCCGCGAGCTCGGCATGGTGCCCGGCGGCGACCCGGCCTTCCTGAATCCCGACGGCACCGTCCGCGGTGTCCCCAGCGCGGCCCCCGAGCAGCCGTCCGTGTACGTGCCCGTGCTCCGGCCGCCCGAGGCACTCGACCCGGAACCGGCCGGGACGTCCCCGGAGCCCGCCCCGACGGCCACCGAGCCCCCGGCACCGACCGGGGCGCCGGAGCCGGCCACGGAGACCGCCGGGCAGCCCACGCCGACCTCTACGATCCCCGGCAGGTGACGGAAGTGTCCGACAGGGAACCCCCGCGCCGCAGGGTGCCCGCGCCCGCCCGGTCCCCGAAACCCGGCGGGTCCGCGAAACCGGCCCGCCCCGCCGGACCCGGCAGCCAGCGCCGCCCCGGACCGGGCGCCCGCCCCGCCCGCCGTCCCGCGCCGCCCCGCGCCAAGGCGCCGCGCGTCATCCGGCTGGGCAGCCCCCGCCCGCGGCTGCGCCTGGTCAGCCTCGCCCTGGCCCTCGTACTGATCGCCTTCGTCGTACGGCTCCTCCAGGTGCAGGCGGTCGACGCGAGCGAGTACACCGCCAAGGCCGAGAAGAACCGGTACCTCAGCCGCACCCTGGCCGCCGCGCGCGGCGGGATCACCGACCGCAACGGCGTCGACCTGGCGATCAGCGTGGACGCCAACGACATCACCGCCGACCCCACGCTCTTCACGAAGAAGGCGACGAGGACCGACGACGCCCCCGAGCAGGCCGCGGCCCTGCTCGGCCCGATCCTCGGCAAGGACACCGACGAACTCGCCGCCAAGCTCCGGACGGAGAAGACCCGCTACGTAGTGCTCGCCCGCCGCCAGACCCCCCAGGTCTGGACGCAGATCAAGGACCTCAAGAGCACCCTCGCGGAGAAGGCCGGCGAAGGCGGTCCCGCGAACATCCTGGCGGGCGTCCTCCAGGAACCCAGCAGCAAGCGGGTCTACCCGAACGGCGACCTCGGCGCCGGGATACTGGGCTGGGTCAACGCCGACGGCAAGGGCGGCGGCGGCATCGAGCAGCAGCTCGACGGAGACCTGTCCGGCAAGGACGGCGAGATCCGCTACGCCCAGTCCGGCGGACGGCAGGTCCCGACCGCCGGGTCCACCGAGAAGCCCGCGGTCGCCGGCTCCGAGGTGGAGCTGACGATCGACCGCGACATCCAGTGGGCCGCCCAGCACGCCATCGCCGAACAGGTCGAGAAGTCCAAGGCGGACCGCGGGTACGTCATAGTGCAGGACAACAGGACCGGCGAGATCCTCGCGATGGCCAACTCGCCCGGCTTCGACCCGAACGACCTGTCCAAAGCGGACGGGGGAGCCCTGCACAACTGGGGCCTGGAGGACGCCTACGAGCCCGGCTCCACCGCCAAGGTGATGTCGATGGCCGCCGTCCTGGAGGAGGGCGCCGCCACCCCCGCCACGCACGTCACCGTGCCCAACCGGCTGCACCGCGGCGACCGGCTCTTCAAGGACGACATCGACCACCCGACCTGGTACCTCACGCTCAACGGCGTCCTCGCCAAGTCCAGCAACATCGGCACCATCCTGGCCACCGGACAGCTCGGCAAGACGCAGGAGGCGGCCAACAAGGTCCTCTACTCCTACCTGCGCAAGTTCGGCATCGGCGGCTACACCGGTCTGGACTTCCCCGGGGAGACGAAGGGCATCCTCGCCCCCGCCGACCAGTGGTCTACCTCCCAGCAGTACACGATCCCTTTCGGCCAGGGCGTGTCCGTCAACGCGATGCAGGCGGCCTCCGTCTACTCGACGATCGCCAACGGCGGCGTCCGCGTGGAACCGACCCTCGTGCGCGGCACGAAGGGAGCCGACGGACAGTTCACCCCGGCCGCTGAGGCCAAGAGGACAAGAGTCGTCAGCGAGAAGACCGCGAAGACCCTGGCGCACATGCTGGAGTCCGTCGTGGACGACGAGGAGGGCACCGGCGCCAAGGCGCGCATCCCCGGCTACCGCGTGGCCGGCAAGACCGGCACGGCCAACCGTGTGGATCCGGCCACCGGCCGCTACCGCGGCTACACCTCGTCCTTCGCGGGATTCGCGCCCGCCGACAACCCCCGCGTCACCGTGTACTGCGCCATCCAGAACGCCACCAAGGGCAGCTACTTCGGCGGCCAGATCTGCGGACCCGTCTACAAGGAGGTCCTGGAATTCGCACTGAAGACCCTCCAGGTACCGCCCACCGGGGACACGACCGACAGACTTCCCGTCACCTTCACGCCCTGACCGACGCCGGCCACGCCCCCGCCGGCACCCCTCGGCACCGCCCGGAACACCCCGTGCACCGCCCGGAACACCGACCAGGAACAAGCTCGTGACAACGATCACTCCCGACCCCGGCAACGACGGTCCGACGCCCGCCCCGCCACGCCCCTCGCTTCGCTCCGGCGGGGGTGTGCCCGGTACGCTCACCGCCGTGCCACACGCTGATCAGTCCCAAACCACCCAGAAGGGCGTCCCTGTGACATATCCGGGGCCCCCGCGACCGGTTCAGAACGCCGCCACACCCCTCGCGGAGCTCGCCGGTCAGCTGGGTGCGGACCACCCAGGAAGCGCCGCGGACGCCGGGGTCACGGGCATCACCCATGACTCCCGCGCCGTCCGGCCGGGCGACGTCTACGCCGCGCTGCCCGGCGCCCGGATGCACGGCGCCGACTTCGTGACGCAGGCCGCCGGCCTCGGAGCCGTCGCCGTGCTGACCGACCCGACGGGAGCCGACCGGGCCCGGGCCACCGGCCTGCCGGTCCTCGTCGTGGACGACCCGCGCGGTGCGATGGGCGAGCTGGCCGCCTCCATCTACGGCCACCCCGGCCGCGACCTGCTGCAGATCGGCATCACCGGCACGTCCGGCAAGACCACCACGGCGTACCTCGTCGAGGGCGGTCTCAAGGGCGTCCGCAGCACCGGGCTGATCGGCACCGTCGAGATGCGCATCGGTGACGAGCGCATCAAGTCGGAGCGCACCACCCCCGAGGCCACCGACCTCCAGGCGCTGTTCGCGGTCATGCGCGAGCGCGGCGTCGAGGCGGTTGTCATGGAGGTCTCCAGCCACGCCCTGGTCCTCGGCCGGGTCGACGGCTGCGTCTTCGACGTCGCGGTCTTCAACAACCTCAGCCCGGAACACATGGAGTTCCACTCGGGCATGGAGGACTACTTCCAGGCCAAGGCGCAGCTGTTCACCCCGGAGCGCAGCAGGCTCGGCGTGGTCAACCTCGACGACGAATACGGCCGCAGGCTCGTCAAGGAGGCCGGCGTCCCCGTGGTGACGTTCTCCGCGGAAGGGCACCCCGACGCCGACTGGCGCGCCGAGGACGTCCGGGTCGGCCCGATGGACTCGGTCTTCGTCGCGGTCGGCCCCAAGGGCGAGCGGATCACCGCCAAGTCGCCCCTCGCGGGCACCTTCAACGTGGCGAACACGCTCGCCGCGATCGTCGCCCTCGCCGCCGCCGGGATCGACCCGCAGACCGCCGCCGACGGCATCGCCGCCGTACCGGGCGTGCCGGGCCGCCTGGAGCGCGTGGACGCCGGACAGCCCTACCTCGCGGTCGTCGACTACGCGCACAAGACGGACGCCGTCGAATCCGTCCTGAAGGCCCTGCGCAAGGTCACCGAGGGCAGACTGCACATCGTCCTCGGCTGCGGCGGCGACCGGGACAGGACCAAGCGGATGCCGATGGGCGCCGCCGCGGTCCGGCTCGCCGACACCGCCACACTGACCTCGGACAACCCCCGCGGCGAGGACCCCCTCGCCATCCTCGCCACGATGCTCGCGGGCGCCGCCGAGGTGCCGGCGCACGAGCGCGGAGAGGTCCAGGTCTTCGAGGACCGGGCCGCCGCGATCGCCGCGGCCGTAGCCCGCGCACAGCCGGGCGACACCGTGCTGATCGCGGGCAAGGGCCATGAACAGGGCCAGGACATCGCCGGAGTGATCCGTCCCTTCGACGACCGCCAGGTGCTCCGCGCAGCTATCCAGAAGACCCAGGGATGAACTTGTGATCGCCCTCTCTCTCGCCGAGATCGCCTCAGTCGTCGGCGGGCAGACCCATGACATACCGGATACGTCGGTCCAGGTCACCGGACAGGTCGTCAGGGACTCCCGGGAAGCCGGGCCAGGCAGTCTCTTCGTCGCCTTCGCGGGCGAGCGCGCGGACGGCCACGACTTCGCCGCGGCCGTCGTCGAGGCGGGCGCCGTGGCCGTCCTGGCCTCCCGGCCCGTCGGGGTGCCCGCCATCGTCGTGGACGACGTCCAGCGGGCGCTGGGCGCCCTCGCGCGCCATGTCGTGGAGCGGCTCGGCGCGACGCTGGTCGCGCTCACCGGCTCCGCGGGCAAGACCAGCACCAAGGACCTGATCGCCCAGGTGCTGCGCACCAAGGCGCCGACGGTCTTCACGCCGGGCTCGCTCAACAACGAGATCGGGCTGCCGCTCACCGCGCTCAGCGCCACCGAGGAAACACGTTTCCTCGTCCTGGAGATGGGCGCCCGCGGCATCGGCCACATCCGCTACCTCGCGGATCTGACGCCCCCGAAGATCGGCCTCGTCCTCAACGTCGGCACCGCCCACATCGGCGAGTTCGGCGGCCGCGAGCAGATCGCCCAGGCCAAGGGCGAGTTGGTGGAGGGTCTCCCGGAGGACGGAACCGCCGTCCTGAACGCCGACGACCCCCTCGTACGGGCCATGGCCTCGCGTACGAAAGCACGCGTGCTCCTCTTCGGAGAGTCCGACGAAGCGGACGTACGGGCCGAGAACGTGCGGCTCACCGGGAACGGACAGCCCTCGTTCAGCCTTCACACACCCACCGGGTGCAGCGAAGTGACCATGCGCCTGTACGGTGAGCACCACGTGTCGAACGCGCTCGCCGCCGCCGCCGTCGCCCATGAGCTGGGCATGTCCGCAGACGAGATCGCCACCGCGCTCTCCGAGGCGGGCTCCCTCTCCCGTTGGCGGATGGAGGTCACCGAGCGCCCGGACGGCGTGACGGTCGTCAACGACGCCTACAACGCGAACCCCGAGTCCATGCGAGCCGCCCTGCGGGCGCTCGCGGCCATGGGCAAGGGGCGGCGGACCTGGGCGGTGCTCGGTCAGATGGCCGAGCTCGGGGACGAGGCGCTCGCCGAGCACGACGCGGTCGGACGGCTCGCCGTCCGGCTCAACGTCAGCAAGCTCGTCGCGGTCGGGGGCAGGGAAGCGTCCTGGCTGCAACTGGGCGCATATAACGAGGGTTCGTGGGGTGAGGAGTCGGTGCACGTGTCCGACGCACAGTCGGCGGTCGACCTGTTGCGCAGTCAGCTGCGCCCGGGAGACGTCGTACTCGTGAAGGCGTCCCGGTCGGTCGGTCTCGAACGGGTCGCGCAGGCGCTCGTCGAGGGCACCGAGGGTGAGGTCGCCGTCCGATGATGAATCAGATCCTGTTCGCGGGAGTCATCGGCCTCTTCCTGACTCTCGTGGGCACGCCCCTGCTGATCAAGCTGCTGGCCCGCAAGGGCTACGGCCAGTACATCCGTGACGACGGCCCGCGCGAGCACCACGCCAAGCGCGGTACGCCCACCATGGGCGGTATCGCCTTCATCCTGGCGACGGTCCTCGCGTACTTCCTCAGCAAGGTGATCAGCGGCGAGCCGCCGAGGCTCTCCGGTGTGCTGGTGCTCGGCCTGATGGTCGGCATGGGCCTGGTCGGCTTCCTCGACGACTACATCAAGATCGTCAAGCGGCGCTCGCTCGGTCTGCGGGCCAAGGCGAAGATGGCCGGACAGCTGATCGTCGGCATCTCCTTCGCGGTGCTCTCGCTGCAGTTCGCCGACAACCGCAACAACACCCCGGCCTCCACCAGGCTCTCCTTCGTGCAGGACTTCGGCTGGTCCATCGGCCCGGTGCTGTTCGTGGTCTGGGCGCTGTTCATGATCCTCGCGATGTCGAACGGCGTGAACCTGACGGACGGTCTGGACGGCCTGGCCACCGGCGCCGCGACCATGGTGTTCGGCGCCTACACCTTCATCGGTGTCTGGCAGTTCCAGGAGTCCTGCGCCAACGCGCAGACCCTGACCAACCCGGCCGCCTGTTACGAGGTACGAGATCCACTCGACCTCGCGGTCGTCGCCGCCGCCCTCATGGGCTCCTGCTTCGGCTTCCTGTGGTGGAACACCTCGCCCGCCAAGATCTTCATGGGGGACACCGGTTCCCTGGCGCTCGGCGGCGCGCTGGCCGGTCTCGCGATCTGCTCGCGCACCGAGCTGCTGGTCGCGCTGCTCGGCGGCCTCTTCGTCCTCATCACCATGTCGGTCGTCATCCAGGTCGGCTCGTTCCGCCTCACCGGCAAACGCGTCTTCCGGATGGCACCCCTGCAGCACCACTTCGAACTCAAGGGGTGGTCCGAAGTCCTTGTGGTGGTCCGCTTCTGGATCATCCAGGGCATGTGCGTCATCGTCGGACTCGGCCTCTTCTACGCGGGATGGGCAGCCAAGAAGTGACCACCGCTTCCGCCTGGCAGGGCATGAACATCACCGTCGCCGGCCTCGGCGTGAGCGGCATCAGCGCCGCCCGCGCCCTGGCCGGCCTCGGCGCGTCGGTCACGGTCGTCGACGGCGGCGACTCCCCGGCGCACCGGGAGCGGGCCGTCCCCCTCGAACAGCAGGGCATCGCGGTCCGCCTCGCGGACGCCGACACGCTGCCCGAGGGCACCGGCCTGGTGGTCACCTCGCCCGGCTGGAAGCCCGGCAGCCCCCTCTTCCTGGCCGCCGCCGAGGCGGGCGTGGACGTGGTGGGCGACGTCGAGATCGCCTGGCGCCTGCGCGGCCACGACGGCCGGAAGGCCGCCCCCTGGCTGGCCGTCACCGGCACCAACGGCAAGACCACCACGACCCGGATGCTCGCCTCGATCCTGGCCGCCGCGGGCCTGCGTACGGCCGCGGTGGGCAACATCGGCACACCGATCGTCGACGTGGTGCTGGGCACCGACGAGCAGTACGCCGACCTCGACGTGCTCGCCGTCGAACTGTCCAGCTACCAGCTGCACTGGGCGCCCTCGCTGCGCGCCCACTCCGCGGCCGTCCTGAACCTCGCACCCGACCACCTCGACTGGCACGGCTCCATGGAGGCGTACGCCGCCGACAAGGGGCGCGTCTACGAGGGCAATCAGGTGGCCTGCGTCTACAACGTGGCCGACCGGGCCACCGAGGACCTGGTGCGCGCGGCGGACGTCGAGGAGGGCTGCCGGGCCGTCGGCTTCACGCTCGGCACCCCCGGGCCCTCCCAACTGGGCGTCGTCGACGGCATCCTGGTCGACCGCGCCTTCGTCGAGGACCGGCACAAGCAGGCCCAGGAACTCGCGGAGGTCGCGGACGTCGACCCGCCGGCCCCGCACAACATCGCCAACGCCCTCGCGGCGGCGGCCCTGGCCCGCGCCTTCGGAGTGCCGCCCAAGGCCGTCAGGGACGGCCTGCGGGCCTTCCGCCCCGACGCCCACCGCATCGAGCACGTGGCCGACGTGGACGGCGTCGCCTATGTCGACGACTCCAAGGCCACCAACACGCATGCCGCACAGGCCTCGTTGGCCGCGTACGAGTCGATCGTGTGGATCGCGGGCGGGCTCGCCAAGGGCGCGACCTTCGACGAACTCGTCGTCCGGTCCGCGAAGCGGCTGCGGGGCGTCGTGCTCTTCGGCGCGGACCGGGCCCTCATCCGCGAAGCCCTCGCGCGACACGCGCCCGAAGTACCGGTGGTCGACCTCGACCGGACCGACACTGGTGCGATGCCCGCGGCGGTCCAGGAGGCGGCACGACTCGCCCGCGCCGGCGACACGGTGCTCCTGGCACCGGCCTGCGCTTCCATGGACATGTTCGCCAACTACAACCAGCGCGGTGACATGTTCGCGGAAGCGGTCCGCGAACTCGGCGCCGCGGGCGCCTGACGGCAGGCCCCTGGGCCGGCCCGGGCGCCCGGGATCCTTGGGAGCGACACGTGACGCCATCGTGGCCGGTGCACCGACGGCGGCCCTGCGCCGATGGCACGGCGCCGGGCCGGCCCGTACCCGCGAGCGGGCCCCGGAGCAGCGCAGGACCGGCGGCGCGCCCTGCCGCCCCGAGGGGAGCCCGTCGTGCCCACTAGCCGTACAGGGCGTCCTCCCGTCCAGCGGGCCCCCCGGCGGCCCGCCGTCCCCCGTCCCCCGCGCGACAACCCCGTGGGCCGCCTGTACGGCCGCGCACGCCGTGCCTGGGACCGGCCGCTGACGGCGTACTACCTGATCCTCGGCGGCAGCCTGCTGATCACCGTGCTCGGCCTGGTGATGGTGTACTCCGCCTCCCAGATCACCGCGCTCCAGCTGTCGCTGCCGGGCAGCTACTTCTTCCGCAAGCAGTTCCTCGCGGCCGTGCTCGGCGGGCTGTTGCTGCTGGCCGCCTCCCGGATGCCGTCCAAGCTGCACCGGGCGCTCGCGTACCCGATGCTGCTCGGCTCGGTCTTCCTGATGATCCTCGTCCAGGTGCCGGGGATAGGAGTCGCGGTCAACGGCAACCAGAACTGGATCTCGGTCGGCGGCCCCTTCCAGCTCCAGCCCAGCGAGTTCGGCAAGCTCGCCCTCGTCCTGTGGGGGGCCGACCTGCTCGCCCGCAAGCAGGACAAGCGGCTGCTGACCCAGTGGAAGCACATGCTGGTGCCGCTCGTACCGGTGGCCTTCATGCTGCTCGGGCTGATCATGCTCGGCGGCGACATGGGCACGGCGATCATCCTCACCGCGATCCTCTTCGGCCTGCTGTGGCTCGCGGGGGCACCGACCCGGCTCTTCGGCGGCGTCCTCGCCATCGCGCTGACCCTCGGCGTGATCCTCATCAGGACCAGCCCCAACCGCATGGCCCGCCTCGCCTGCCTCGGCGCCACCGAACCGGGTCCGGGCGACTCCTGCTGGCAGGCCGTGCACGGCATCTACGCCCTCGCCTCCGGGGGCCTGTTCGGCTCGGGCCTGGGGGCGAGTGTGGAGAAATGGGGTCAACTCCCCGAGGCCCACACCGACTTCATCTTCGCCATCACAGGTGAGGAACTCGGTCTGGCGGGCACTCTGTCGGTACTCGCACTCTTCGCGGCTCTAGGCTATGCGGGTATCCGCGTGGCCGGACGCACGGAGGACCCCTTCGTGAGGTACGCCGCGGGTGGCGTGACCACCTGGATCACGGCCCAGGCCGTGATCAACATCGGTGCGGTGCTCGGTCTGCTGCCGATCGCCGGAGTCCCGCTCCCGCTGTTCTCCTACGGGGGTTCCGCCCTGTTGCCGACCATGTTCGCCATCGGGCTCCTGATCGCCTTCGCGCGTGAGGATCCCGCTGCGCGGACGGCACTCGCGATGCGGCAACCCCGCTTTGGCAGAAAGCGGGCTGCGGTGAGAGGCTCCGCTGTCCGGGGGCCTCGGAAGTGGAACACGATGCGACGGCGTGCCTCGGCGCGTTCGTCCGGAGAGCGGTGAATTTCGGTGCATGTCGTACTCGCCGGTGGGGGGACCGCCGGCCACATCGAGCCCGCGCTCGCCCTCGCGGACGCCCTGCGCAGGCAGGACCCGACCGTGGGAATCACGGCCCTGGGCACGGAGCGCGGACTTGAGACCAGGCTCGTACCGGAACGGGGCTACGAACTCGGGCTGATCCCCGCGGTACCGCTGCCGCGCAAGCCCACCCCCGAGCTGATCACCGTCCCCGGACGGCTGCGCGGCACGATCAAGGCGGCCGAGCAGATCCTGGAACGCACCAAGGCGGACGCGGTCGTCGGCTTCGGCGGCTACGTCGCGCTGCCCGGCTATCTCGCGGCCAAGCGCCTCGGCGTCCCGATCGTCGTCCACGAGGCCAACGCCCGGCCGGGACTCGCCAACAAGATCGGTTCGCGGTACGCCGCCCAGGTCGCCGTCTCCACGCCCGACAGCAAGCTGCGGGGCGCCCGCTACATCGGCATCCCGCTGCGCCGCTCCATCGCCACGCTCGACCGGGCCGCCGTGCGCCCCGAGGCCCGCGCCGCGTTCGGGCTCGACCCCTCCCTGCCGACGCTGCTGGTCTCCGGCGGCTCGCAGGGCGCCCGCCGCCTCAACCAGGTGATCGAGCAGACCGCCCCGTACCTCCAGCAGGCCGGGATCCAGATCCTGCACGCGGTCGGCCCGAAGAACGAACTGCCGCAGGTCCACCAGATGCCGGGGATGCCCCCGTACATCCCGGTACCGTACGTGGACCGGATGGACCTCGCGTACGCCGCGGCCGACATGATGCTCTGCCGCGCGGGTGCGATGACCGTCGCCGAGCTCTCCGCCGTCGGGCTCCCCGCCGTCTACGTCCCGCTGCCCATCGGCAACGGCGAACAGCGGCTGAACGCCCAGCCGGTGGTCAAGGCCGGCGGCGGACTGCTGGTCGACGACGCGGAACTGACGCCGCATTGGATCCAGGGCAACGTCCTGCCCGTGCTCGCCGATCCGCACCGGCTGTTCGAGATGTCCCGCGCGGCCTCCGAGTTCGGCCGCAGGGACGCCGACGACCTGCTCGTCGGGATGGTGTACGAGGCGATCGCGTCACGCCGCTAGCGCGTGGCAGAAGGCAGGGGAGCGTGGCCGGACCGACCACCGCGGAACGCGGCGAACGGCAGGACCGACAGGATCCGGACTCCGGCCCGCCCCGGTCGCCCCTTCTCGCGAGGCTGAAGAGGCCGCCGAAGCCTCGTACGCTCATTGTTGTGATGGTCTGTCTGGCCCTGCTCGCCGGAGGCGGGGTCTGGATCCTCTACGGCTCCCAGTGGACGCGGGTGGAGCGGGTATCGGCCACCGGTACGCGGGTCCTGACGGCCGGACAGGTCGTCGAGGCCGCCGACGTCCCGGTCGGATCGCCGCTGATTTCAGTCGACACCGATGAGATCGAGGCACGACTGCTTCGGAAATTGCCCCGAATTGACTCGGTTGACGTCGTCCGTTCCTGGCCCCATGGAATCGGGCTGAAAGTAACTGAGCGTAGGCCGGTCCTGATTGTCGAAAAGGGCGGAAAGTTCGTCGAAGTGGACGCCAAGGGTGTGCGATATGCCACGGTCGCGCGCGCCCCGCAGGGTGTACCCGCACTGGAATTGACGGCGTCCCACTCGGCGGGTCTGCGCCGCTTCGGCACCGACCGGCTGGTGCGCGAGGCGGTGCTCGTGGCCAGTTCCCTTCCGGCCGCGGTCGCCCGCGCCACCCAGGTCGTCAAGGTCCGTTCGTACGACTCCGTCACGCTGGAGTTGAGCGGCGACCGCACCGTCGACTGGGGCAGTGGTGAGAAGGGCCGCGCGAAGGCGCATACGCTCATTGCTCTCATGAAAGCCGCTCCCGGGGCGGGACACTTCGACGTAAGTGTTCCCACCGCCCCTGCGTCATCGGGGAGTTGACGCACATCTGCGCAGGCCAGCACCCTGGTTGGGCAGCGACATGGCTGATCACATAGGGTGAAAAGAAAAACGGGAGGTTCGGCGTGTTCGTTGAACGTGCGCCACTTGTCGACTTAGTGTCCTGTTCGGAAGAGTCCAGGGAACAGGCACACTGGTAACCCTAAACTTCAGCGTTAGGGTTCGGGTCGGCGTTCGGACCGTCCCATTCGGCATCAGTCGTCGGATCGCGACCGTGCGAGGCGACGACACGTAATCGAGGCGAGAGGCCTTCGACGTGGCAGCACCGCAGAACTACCTCGCAGTCATCAAAGTCATCGGTGTCGGCGGCGGTGGTGTCAATGCCATCAACCGGATGATCGAGGTCGGTCTCAAGGGTGTCGAGTTCATCGCCATCAACACGGACGCCCAGGCGCTGTTGATGAGCGACGCCGACGTCAAGCTCGACGTCGGCCGCGAACTCACCCGCGGACTCGGCGCCGGAGCCAACCCGGCCGTCGGCCGCAAGGCCGCGGAGGATCACCGCGAGGAGATCGAGGAGGTCCTCAAGGGGGCCGACATGGTCTTCGTGACGGCCGGCGAGGGCGGCGGCACCGGCACCGGCGGCGCGCCGGTGGTGGCCAACATCGCCCGCTCGCTCGGGGCACTCACCATCGGCGTGGTCACCCGCCCCTTCACCTTCGAGGGCAGGCGCCGCGCCAACCAGGCCGAGGACGGCATCGCGGAACTCCGCGAAGAAGTCGACACCCTCATCGTCATCCCGAACGACCGGCTGCTGTCCATCTCGGACCGCCAGGTCTCCGTCCTCGACGCGTTCAAGTCGGCGGACCAGGTCCTGCTCTCCGGTGTCCAGGGCATCACCGACCTCATCACCACACCCGGTCTGATCAACCTCGACTTCGCCGACGTCAAGTCCGTGATGTCCGAGGCCGGTTCGGCCCTCATGGGAATCGGCTCGGCCCGCGGCGACGACCGCGCGGTGGCGGCTGCCGAGATGGCGATCTCCTCGCCGCTCCTGGAGGCCTCCATCGACGGCGCCCGGGGCGTACTGCTCTCCATCTCCGGCGGCTCCGACCTCGGCCTGTTCGAGATCAACGAGGCCGCCCAGCTGGTGAGCGAGGCCGCGCACCCCGAGGCCAACATCATCTTCGGCGCCGTCATCGACGACGCCCTCGGCGACGAGGTACGGGTCACCGTCATCGCGGCCGGCTTCGACGGCGGCCAGCCCCCGTCCAAGCGGGACACCGTGCTCGGCTCGTCCTCCGCCAAGCGCGACGAGCCCGCGCCGGCACGGCCGGCCGACAGCCGGCCGTCCTTCGGTTCGCTCGGCAGCGTCACGCCCAAGGAGGCGCCGGAGCCCGCTCCGGAGCCGGCGAGCAACGAACTGCCGCCCGTCTCCCCGCCGGTCCCGCCGTCGCGGACGTACTCCGACAGCGCGGCGGAGGAGCTGGACGTGCCGGACTTCCTCAAGTGATAGGACGGCGCTCCTCGACGAGCACCGTGAGCGGCGCGCACTTCGCCTTCACCGACCGGTGGGGCGGGGTGAGCGCCGTTCCGTACGAAGAGCTCAATCTCGGCGGGGCGGTCGGCGACGACTCCGAAGCCGTACGCACCAATCGTGAACTGGCGGCCAAGTCGCTCGGCCTCAACCCGGCGCGGGTCGTCTGGATGAACCAGGTCCACGGACCCGACGTGGCCGTGGTCGACGAGCCCTGGGGCGAGCGCCCGGTGCCGGAGGTCGACGCCGTCGTCACCGCCCGTCGCGGTCTCGCGCTGGCCGTGCTCACCGCTGACTGCACCCCGGTACTGCTCGCGGACCCCGTCGCCGGGGTCGTGGCCGCCGCCCACGCGGGACGGCCGGGCATGGTCGCCGGGGTCGTACCCGCGGCGGTCGCCGCCATGGTGGAACTCGGCGCCGAACCGGCCCGGATCGTCGCCCGCACCGGCCCCGCCGTCTGCGGCCGGTGCTACGAGGTGCCGGACGCGATGCGGGCCGAGGTCGCGGCCGTCGAGCCCGCGGCGCACGCCGAGACCTCGTGGGGCACTCCGGCGGTCGACGTGAGCGCGGGCGTGCACGCGCAGCTGGAGCGGCTCGGGGTGCGCGACCGGGAGCAGTCGCCGGTCTGCACGATCGAGTCGGACGACCATTTCTCGTATCGTCGGGACGGCATCACCGGCCGGCTCGCGGGCTATGTGTGGCTGGACTGATCGGGCGATGACGGACCGCAGGAGCGAACTCGCCGGGAATCTGGCGGCCGTGGAGGAGCGGATCGCCGCCGCCTGCGCGGCGGCCGGACGCAAGCGTGAAGAGGTGACCCTGATCGTGGTCACCAAGACCTACCCCGCCGAGGATGTGCGGATCCTGTCGGAACTCGGTGTGCGGCACGTCGCCGAGAACCGCGACCAGGACGCGGCGCCCAAGGCCGCGGCCTGTTCCGATCTGCCCCTGTCCTGGCACTTCGTGGGCCAGTTGCAGACCAACAAAGTGCGGTCCGTGGTCGGTTACGCCGATGTCGTGCAGTCGGTCGACCGGGCCCGGCTCGTCACCGCCCTGTCCAAGGAAGCGGTACGGACCGAGCGCGAGGTGGGCTGCCTCATCCAGGTTGCGCTCGACGCGGAGCAGTCCGCGACGGGAAAGGGTGGACTTGGGGAGCGCGGTGGTGTAGGGGCCGAAGGCGTCGAGGAGTTGGGCGAACTCGTCGCCCGGACGCCCGGACTGAGGCTCGACGGACTGATGACCGTCGCTCCGCTCACCGGCCCGTACGCGGGGCGTGAACAGGCGGCGTTCGAGCGCCTGATGGATTTGTCGACTGACCTGCGCCGCGCCCATCCGGCTGCGAACATGGTCTCGGCAGGGATGAGTGCGGACCTCGAACACGCGGTGACGGCCGGAGCGACACATGTACGCGTCGGCACCGCGGTACTCGGCGTCCGCCCCAGGCTCGGGTAACGTCGCCAAGAAGTCGGACCACAGCAGAAAATATGGTCATTACCGCCGCTGGCGGGCAGACGACCTCGTGGATCGCGGGCACTTGGCAACAGTCAGCCGATCCACCACAGAGCGGAGGACTCAGAGCATGGCCGGCGCGATGCGCAAGATGGCGGTCTACCTCGGCCTCGTGGAGGACGATGGGTACGACGGCAGGGGCTTCGACCCCGATGACGACTTCGAGCCCGAGCTTGACCCGGAGCCCGAGCGGGACCGCCGACGGCATGAGCCGTCGCATCAGTCGCACCAGCCACATCAGTCCCAAAGGGACGAACCGGTACGAGTGGTGCATCCACCGGTGCAGCGTGAGCCCGTGTCCCATTCCGCTTCGCTGGGCGCGGAATCCGGCCGCCCGGCCCGCATCGCCCCCGTGGCGTCCATCACACAAGAACGTCAAAGCCTGGAGAAGAACGCACCGGTGATCATGCCCAAGGTCGTGTCGGAACGAGAGCCGTACAGGATCACCACGCTGCACCCCCGGACCTACAACGAGGCCCGTACCATCGGGGAACACTTCCGTGAGGGCACCCCGGTGATCATGAATCTGACCGAGATGGACGACACGGACGCGAAGCGACTTGTCGACTTTGCGGCCGGTTTGGTCTTCGGTCTCCACGGGAGCATCGAGCGGGTGACGCAGAAGGTGTTCCTGCTGTCTCCTGCTAACGTCGATGTCACGGCGGAGGACAAGGCTCGCATCGCAGAGGGCGGGTTCTTCAACCAGAGCTGAGACGCAGGACCGGAGCAGCAGGGAAACAGGGGAGAGGGACGCACGGAATCATGAGCGTGGTCGGGCAGGTTCTCTACGTCGTGCTGATGTGTTTCCTCATCGTGCTGATCTTCCGGTTGGTCATGGACTACGTGTTCCAGTTCGCCCGCTCATGGCAACCCGGCAAGGCGATGGTGGTCGTTCTAGAGGCGACCTACACTGTCACTGATCCACCGCTCAAGCTTCTGCGGCGGTTCATTCCGCCGCTACGTCTCGGGGGCGTGGCGCTCGACCTGTCCTTCTTCGTACTGATGATCATCGTCTACATCCTGATCTCCGTTGTGAGCCGGCTGTGAACGATACGGTCTTGCCGAACGCCGACGATGCCGACGACTACGTTGAGGTGAAGAGATGCCGTTGACCCCCGAGGACGTGCGGAACAAGCAGTTCACGACCGTCCGCCTCCGAGAAGGCTATGACGAGGACGAGGTCGATGCCTTCCTCGACGAGGTCGAAGCCGAACTGACCCGCCTGCTCCGCGAGAACGAAGACCTGCGCGCCAAGCTGGCCGCCGCCACACGCGCCGCCGCGCAGAACCAGCAACAGGGCATGCGCAAGCCTCCCGAACAGCAGGATCCCCAGCAACAGCAGGGTCCGCCGCAGGGCATGCGCGGCGGTCCGGGCGCTCCTGTGCCCGCCGGCATATCGGGTCCGCCGCAGCAGCAGATGGGTGGCCCCATGGGCGGCCCGCCGCAGCTGCCGAGCGGTGCCCCGCAGCTTCCCGCGGGCCCCAGCGCCCAGGGCGGCCAGCAGGGTCCCGGCCAGATGGGTCAGGGCCCCATGGGCCAGGGTCCGATGGGCCAGGGAATGGGTCAGGGTCCGATGGGCCAGGGCATGGGACAGGGCCCCGGCCCCATGCAGGGACAGATGCAGCAGCAGATGCCCCAGCAGATGGGCGGCCCGATGGGCGGTCCCATGGGTGGTCCGATGGGCGGGCACGGCCCGCAGATGGGACAGCCCGGTCAGGGCCCCGGTGGCGACAGCGCCGCCCGTGTGCTCTCGCTGGCCCAGCAGACCGCCGACCAGGCGATCGCCGAGGCCCGCTCCGAGGCCAACAAGATCGTCGGCGAGGCCCGCAGCCGCGCCGAGGGTCTGGAGCGCGACGCCCGTGCCAAGGCCGACGCCCTGGAGCGGGACGCGCAGGAGAAGCACCGCGTCGCGATGGGCTCCCTGGAGTCCGCCCGCGCCACGCTGGAGCGCAAGGTCGAGGACCTGCGAGGCTTCGAGCGCGAGTACCGTACGCGTCTGAAGTCCTACCTGGAGTCGCAGCTGCGCCAGCTGGAGACCCAGGCCGACGACTCGCTGGCTCCGCCGCGTACGCCGGCGACCGCCTCGCTTCCGTCGTCGCCGAGCCCGTCCATGGCTCCGGCCGGGGCGAGCGCGCCGTCCTACGGTGGGAACCCGATGGGCGGCCCCGGTCCCGGTGCGCCGTCCTACGGCGGCCAGCAGCAGATGTCGCCGGCCATGACGCAGCCGATGGCGCCGGTTCGGCCGCAGGGGCCTTCGCCCATGCAGCAGGCGCCGTCGCCGATGCGTGGCTTTCTGATCGACGAGGACGACAACTGACGGCCTCCCGTACGCCGTAGGCGTCGGCAGCGTTCAGGGC
>NZ_JBHWZP010000129.1:0-24554 GCF_042728395.1 Streptomyces sp. NPDC060205 | reverse complement strand
AACGTTCGCGGATGTCCGACTCCTCACGCGACACCGCGGCCGGCGCAGGCTGGGGCGACACCGAACGCGGCGCGTACACGCACCTGATGCCACAGTGACCACGACCAGGAGGGGGCTGGGCACCGGCCCGCGCACGACCGGCACCAGAAGCACGCCGAGCACGCCAAGCACGCCGGGCACCCCGAGACGGCGGCCGGCGAGGTTCTCCACGCGGCGGAGGAAGCCGAGACGAGCGTGGTGGACGACGGGGAGCGGCGCGGCAAGGACCGCGAGGGGGCCGACGCCCTGACCCCGAACGAGGACGCCCAGGACGACGTACAGCGGCGCGGCCGACGCGACTCCTGACCAACGCGATCGCCATCGCCACCGCCATCGGCATCGCCATCGCCATCGCCATCGCCATCGCCCAGAGAGGCTCCACGTGTTCGACAGCACCATGGCACTGCTGGTCCAGGGGTACGCGTGGCTGCCGGACCGCCGCCGTCGCAGCCGCGGCAGGCCGGTGCACACCCGCCTCATGGGCAAGGACACCGTGGCGCTCCACGGCCCCGAAGCGGTGCGCTTCTTCTACGACGAGAGCCACGTCCAACGCCAGGGCGCCCTGCCGGGCCCCCTTCTCGACACACTGTTCGGGCGCGGGGCCGTGCACACGCTCGACGGCCCGCAGCACCGGGTGCGCAAGGCCCTGTTCATGTCCCTGCTCAAGGACCGCGAGGGTCTCGCGTCACTGGCCGACCACCTCGGAGCCGAGTGGGGCCGCGCCCGCGAGCGGTGGGCCGGCGACGACGAGGTGGTGCTCTTCGACGAGGCGGGCCTGCTGCTCACCCGCGCGGTCTGCGCCTGGTCCGGCATCCCGCGTACCGAAGACAAGGCCCGTCGGACGGCGCGCGATCTCCTCGCGATGGTCGACGGCTTCGCTTCGCCAGGCCCCCGCCATCTGCGGGCCCGCCGTGCGCGCGCCCGTCAGGAGGCCTGGCTCGCCCGGCAGGTGGAGGCGGTCCGCAACGGCAGGGAGAAGGCCCCGGCCGGTTCCGTACTGGCGACCGCCGCCGCCCATGCCGACGCCGACGGGCAGCCGCTGGACGCGCACACCGCGGCGGTCGAGATCCTGAACGTGATCCGTCCGACGGTGGCGGTCACATGGTTCCTCACCTTCGCCGCGCACGCCCTGCACCGCCGGCCCGAGCACCGCGAACTCCTCGCCGGCGGTGACACGGCCCACGCCCGCGCCTTCGCCCACGAGGTGCGGCGCTTCTATCCCTTCGCGCCCTTCGTCGGCGGCCTGGCCACCACCGATCTGCGCTGGGACGGACAGGACATCCGCGCCGGGAGCATGGTCCTGCTCGACCTGTACGGGCAGAACCACGACCCCGGGCTCTGGCCCGAGCCGTACACCTTCGATCCCGGCCGTTTCCTCGGCCGTGAGCCCGGGCGCGACGAACTGGTGCCGCAGGGCGGCGGCGACCCCGCCGCCAACCACCGCTGCCCCGGCGAGGACGTCACCCTGACGGTCCTCGAAACCCTGATCCCCCGGCTCGCCGCGCTGCGGTACGACGTACCGGCGCAGGACCTCCGCATCCCGCTGCGGCGCATCCCCACAGCGCCACGCAGCGGCTTCGTCCTGAGGCCCCGGCGATAGCACGCGCCGACGCCGGACGTCCGATGCGAAGTACGCCCATGCACCTGTGTGTCAATGTGTCTATGTATCGATGTGTCCATGTGTCCATGTGTCGATGAGCAACGGACGGGAAGGCTCCCACCATGCGCCCTTCCCAGCGCCCCGGCCCCCGGCGCGACCTCGCCGAACGACTCCCGCACGGCGCGCAGCGCGACACCAGCCGTGACCTCGGATGCACGGAAGGCAGAATGCCGACGGGGGAGCAACTGCTCGCGGAGACGGAGCAGCTCAGGAAGGCGCTGGAGCGGCGGCCGATCGTCGACATGGCACGCGGGGTGCTGATGGCGGCCTGGTCGTGCACCGCCGAGGAGGCCTGGCAGATCCTGGTCCACGTGTCCCAGCACTCCAACATCAAGGTGCACGACGTGGCCAAGGCCCTCATCGCGACGACGCAGAACGAGCCGCTGCCCGCCCCCATCGAGGAGCACCTGCTCCAGGCACTGGCGCGCTGGCGATCGTCACGGGACGGCTGAACAACCGGCCGGCACCCGACATCGACGCACCCAGCAACCGGCTCACCTGCCCACTCACTCACTCACCACGCGACGTCCGAGGCCCGCGTGATCTCCGCGCCCATGTTCCGCCGCATCATGCTCAGCGCGGCATCCGCGAGTTCCGGATGAATGGCGGCCACGGCGTCCGCGGGTACGACGACATCGAGATGCCGGATGTGCGCGTCGAGCGCCGAATACAGCACGCACTGCTCGGTCACCTGCCCGGTCAGGACCACCCGGTCGACGCCGAGCTCGGCCAGCAAATACGTCAGCGGTGTCTCGTAGAAGATGGAGTGCCGGGCCTTCACGATGAACAAGGACTCCTCGTCCGGACGCACGGGCTCCACAAGAGCGGCATGCGGCGTCGCCAGGGCCTCTTCGAGCAGCTCACCGTGGTGGGAACGCCACTGGCCCCAGTTGTCGTTGGCGTAGATCACCGGAATGCCGGCCGCCCGGGCCCGCCGGAGCAACGACACGATCCCGGGCAGCGCCGCCTCCGCCGCGGGGAGCAGGAGCTCCGCGTCCTTGTGCTCGTAGGTATTGATCATGTCGATGACGATGAGCGCGGATCCGGTCATGCCACCACCATCCCCCGCCCGCGCCGCCCCAGCACATCCACCGGCCGACACCGGGCCGACCTAGGCCACTGCCTTGCGGCTCAGGCGCACTTAGCGACCGGTTCCAGGATCGCCACGCACTCCACATGGTGCGTCATCGAAAAGCTGTCGTCCTGAGCAGGTAATGGAAAAGACCAGGTCAGAGCCAGTTTCTCGGCTCGCCGTCCTGTACGTGAGTGCCCGGAGCGTCAAACGAGCGTCACGGTCGAAAACCTGTGGATGGTCTCGCGCCGTATCGGAAGAACTGCCGGCGGCGTCCGCCGGAGTCGCTGGGCAAGCTGCACGGTCCGATCCAGGGAGCCGTGGAGCTACCACTGCACATGGCTGGTCCGGGGTGACCTCGTACGACCTGGGCAAACCGCGCCAGCGCATGGGCCTGTACAACAACGTCCTGCACGACGGCCTTTACAAGGACGCCTTTCCCCGGCTCGCCTCCCATACCTGAACGGCCTCGTGACGGATATGCCGGAGCCGCACACGCGACTCCTCGTATGCCCTGATCCTCACCAGCAGGTACGCCGTGCAGGCGCACTCGCCCAGTGAACCGCCCCAGCCAAGATCCTGGTACATCCGATCGGTAAAGGCACCAACGAGATCGGTGGACCGGTCGTCGGCCAGGAGCGCGCACAACGAATCGGGGTCCAGCACGCGGAAGAACTCCACGACCGCAGAACCTCGACCTGCCCGACCGAGCGCAATCTCTTGCCTCAACGTCCCGGAATTACGCACTCGGTTCCCCCCTCCTGTATCGCACGCCGCCTCAACCGCTGCCGTGCCCACATGACGACGGACGCAGAAAGTCCGTCCTCCTCCGCCCTGTCGAGCAAAGCAGTGAGTTCCGCAATTGGGTCGTCGTCGATGCGCAACATGATCTCGCTCTGCGTAGCACCTCCCAGTCGGACCAGCTCACCATTGGGATTGACCCGCGTCTCCTCCAAGAAGGTCCTGCGATCGAGCAGACGTATCACCCTCGGGAACGCCTCCTCGGCCAGGACACGGGCCAGTTCCCGTCCACATATGTCCCGCGTCTTCGGTTCGGAAAAGGCCCACCGGGACCGGAACGGCATCTCGTCCTCGGGTTCGTGGGCGACCACGGCCGGCGGCACCACGGGGTAGGTCGCCAGTGCACCGCCGGCGTGAGGCTCGGACGGGACGACTTCCTGCCGCCTCAAGAACTCCCAGTGGGGCAGAGGAACGATCCAGAAGGTAACGTCGAAGACATACTTCTTCGGGTCGACCTTATGAGTGTCGAAGTGCATCAGCAGGTGATCGCCATTGGCGGCCGCCAGTCGGAAGACTCTGCCCTTCTTCGTGAAACCGACCGCCTTGGCGACCGGCACCACCTGCTGCTTGATGAGGATGTCCAGGGGATTCATGTCAATTACTCGCCTCTCTTTTCACTCATGCCGCCAGTTCGAGAAAACTGGCCGCGACGCCCGCGCTCACACTGCGGCCGTCGTTCCGCCCGGCCTCGATAGCGCCACCGCAGAATGTTCGTTGACTAACGGGAGGAAAAGACTGGAGACAAGGTTCAGTCGGCTGAGCGCGTCGAGGGTACCGGGGCCGCCGAGCACGCGCTGGAGCGGGTACGCGAGCACGGATGTACGGTCGGCGTCGACGAGGGTCATTGGCCCGCGCGCGCAGAGGCAGGAGGGCTACGGAAGCAGTCCGCGGTTGTCGAGGTGCAGGGCGCAATCCACCGGGTGGCCAGCCTCCAGGGCGGGGGCTTCCAGCGCAGGATGGGCCGGAAACCAGCCAGGATCCCTGCAGCGCCGCTCAGGCACGAAGCACTCGTCGGCTTTGACTTGGCATGCTTCGGCAGAACTCCCGGTGCAGTTGGAGGATGCCTTGCACCCGCGATACGGCGGGTGCAAGGTCCGCACCGGATCGGTCAGGAAGCGCACACGACTCTGATGTATACGCGCACCTTCTCAGCCCGCATATCTTGGATGTCGAGCATGACGGCGTTGTCGCAGTCGTCGATCCGATTGACGTACGTGCCGCTCTCCATCGACACGCCCGTAGGAAGTTCCTGCCATTCCCTATCCGTATCCGCAGGCTCGCCCTTCACCAGGTTCAAGTTCTCCTGTCCGGATTCGGTCAGGAAAGCATGAAGCCCTTTCTTGGACGTATCGAACTGCAACTCCCCTTCACTTCCCGACCAGCTCTCCTGATCGCAGTACCGTAGGACCTTCGCCGCAGCGGGAATGGCGAGGCCATAGATGCGCTGCATCTGCTCAAGGCTTCGCCCGTCGGCGCACCCGTTGTACATCCGCGGGTCGCCCTGCCCTCCAGCGTCGGTGCTCGGTGCCGCGTCAGCCGCACCGCACCCCCAGCAGGTCAGCGCGACGAGAGCCGGCAGAAAGACTCCGTAGCCCAGTTCGCGCCCGTTGAGCCGAATCTTCATTTCGCCTTGTCCCATCGGTTAGAAACCGTGCAGTGAGCTGGTACCGAGCATGTCGTACTCCTGCGCGTATCCATGCTCATGGAGATCCAGGAACTGACCCAGATCGATCGAAGCCCCGGTGTGCGGGACGGGCGCTTTCTTCCCTCTGTCGAAGTTCCAGTTCTTGAAGAGATTGACACGATAAGTGCTGGTGACGCGATCGTCTGCGCCGACCGTCACCGAGGCATTGATGCGGTACTTCACGTTACCGATTGCGTTCTTGGCGTCCAGGCCCTTGAAGGTTCCCGGTAGCCAACCACTGTCCGCGTTGAAGGTGCACGCCTTGCTTCCCTTGCAGCTACCTGCTGCTTCACGTCCCCAGCTGGTCATCTGGCGGGTGACGAGTCCGCGCATTCCCGCGTCACCCAACAGGTCGTCCACCGTGGCCGCGTCCAGGTCGTAGTCGTCCCCGCTGGCCCCGCGGTAATGCTTCCACAGATCACAGGACAGCTTCAGGCCGACAGCACACGCACCCTTCGTCAGGTCGTCGTACAGTGCGATCGATTGGGACATGGAGGGGCTGATGTAGTCCAACAGGCTCCACTCTGATTTGTACGGCGCACCCTTGTGCGGCGTCGCCGCTTTCGCACTTCCTGGCATGCTGAGCGTTCCGGTGACCGAACTGTTGCCCGACCCGCCGCTCGCGGTGCCTCCCGTGGGCTTGACGGCTTCGCCTGGTCGGCCGTTGCCAGGTGTGCCATTGGGGCGTGTCGGGCAGGCGATGCCCCATTGCGGACCGCAGGCCAGACCCATGCCGCTCGGGTCCGCCTGGGTGACGGGATTCTGTGCCGCGTAGCTGTAGCCGTTGAGGGTCTGTGGAATGTTGGTCTGCAGGAGCGGGTCAGCGCTGATGAACTGCCCGAGTTCGGCATCGTATTCGCGTGCGCCAACATGCGTGAGGCCGGTGTCGTTGTCGGTGGTCTTGCCGAGGAATCCCTTGTCGTCCGGCCAGCTTGCGGCGTTGCTGCCCCGTTCGGCCCCGAAGGGGGTCAGGTACCGCTTGGTCAGTTCGTGGGTGTCCGAGGTGATCGCCACCGTGTTGGTGTCGTGCTGGTCACCGGCGAGATAGGTGATCTTCGTTGCGCCTGACCGATTACTGCGCAGGGCGACGGTCTCGCCGCCGTGTGTGTAGTAGCGATTCGCCCACGCTGTGCCGCCCTTCACGTGCACCTCGGTGGTCCCCAAGTAGAGGACGGTCTCACCAGCGGTGGTGCGGCGGATGAGCAGGTTGCCGTCGGCTCCGTACAGATAGTCCGTGACGCGGGCGGCACTGCTCGGACTCTCGGTCAGGCGGGTGAGCCTGCCTTCGCTGTCCCAGTCGAGATTTTGCGTGGTGCTGCCGTCCGGGCGCTTGGTCGTGTTGCCGTCGGTGTCATACGCGTACTGGGCGGTGGCGCCGGTGCAGGTGCCGGTGGTCGTGGCCAGGAGGGTGTGGGGCCGGATGGCACCTTCCTGGTAGCAGTAGGAGGTGGTCGTTGTGCCGCTGGTGGCATGGGTTGTTTCGGTCGCCCGCTGACCTGCGTTGTTGTAGGTGTAACTCATCCAATAGGGCGCCGCGCCGCCCAGGTTGGTGACGGAGCGTCCGGTGTCGGCACAGTCCGGGGTGGTCGGTGTCCATGCCTCGGTCATGCGTTGGTAACCGTCGTAGGTGAAGCACTGGGTGTCGGCCTTGCCGGCACCCGCGAGGGTGGTGGCGTCGGAGATCCCAGTGACATTGCCGGCTTCGTCGTAGCTGTAGTGCAGGTTCAGCGCGTCGTACGCGTGGGTCTGTGCGCGGACCTGTGTCTGGAGGAGACGGTGGGTGCCGTCCTCGTAACCGTGCTGGACGTCGACCTTGCCCGTACCGGTGGCTTCTGAGACGCCGAACCGGCGGGTGGAGACCTGACCGAGATCGGTGTAAGTGGTGTTCAGCACGATGCCCTTGCCGCCGGCGGTGAGGGTGGTGGGCAGGCCGTGGGCGGAGTAGTCGTACTCGACGGTCTCCGCCGGGAGGCCGCCGGCTGCGGGTTCAGTGGTCTGTTCCAGGCTACCGTCGATCTTGTAGTGCGCGGTGAGGTCCAGGACGTTGGAGTCCAGGGCGCCCGAGGTGACCAGTTGCTCGTCGACGGGCAGGGTGAGTTTCGAACCGGTGGCGTTGTAGCGGCTGTCGTACTCGGTGACGGACTGCGTGTACGCCTTGCCACCGGTCCCCCCGACATATCGCGTGGACGTGGCAGCCTTGCCCTTGCCCAAGACAACGGTGTCGTAGGTCAAGTGGGTGAGTTTGTTGGCATCTGTTTTCTGTGCCGCAAGCACCGTGGAGTCGGCCAGATCGGCGTTGACCACTGACTTCCATGTATCGGTGACCCGGCCGAGTACGTCGTAGACGGAGATGACAGCCTGTCCGCCGGCAGACTTTACCCAGGCTTTCTGGTCGAGCGCTGTATACCCGGTGGTCGTGGTGCCCTTGTCCGGGTCCGTCGCGGAGATTTCGCGGCCGTATAGGTCGTAGGTGTACGACCAGTTCGCGCCGTCCGGTCCTGTGACTGTCTTCTGCTTGCCGGCGGGTGTGTAGGTGAAGCGGGTCCTGGCGAAGTCGGCTCCCACGCCGTTGCCGTAGTCGCTGTCGGAGGGCGATGTGCTCGCGTACTGACGGGTCTCGACCGTACGGCCGAGGGCGTCGGTGACGGTGCGACTGGCTGAGCCGCCGGTGACGGCGCTGGTGGCGGTGGAGTCACCGGTGTAGGTGGTGGTGGTCTGCCACTTCTGCACACCGCCGACCAGGAAGGTTGTAGTGGTCGGGCGTCCGGCGGAGTCGTAGCCGGTCTTGGTCAGGCTGGGCGCTTCACCGTACTCGGTCTGTGCGTATGTTCCGGATGGGCCGGCGGTGTCGAAGATGTCGGCGTATGCCTCGTAGGCCAGGCCCCGGCTGTCGTAGCGGGTGTCGGTGAGGATGCGGCCGCTGGTAGCACCGGGGGTCTGGGTCTGAAGGGCGCGCAGGAGCGAGTCGTAGATCGTGTAGGAGGTGGAGTACGTCTCGCCGTCGGCTTGCAGAGTGCCGGTGGAGGTCCAGGAAGGAGCGGTACTGGATAGGCCGTAGCCGAAGACGTAATTGGCGCTCTGGCCGCCTGCGTGACTGCGGTTGGGCAGCCATACCGATGTGGTGCGGCCGAGTGCGTCATAGGCGGTTTCCGTGATTCGGTTGTTGGGGTCGAAGGTCTTGGTGGTCTGGCCACGAGCCGGGTCGATGTAGGCGAAGGTGCTGTAGAGCTTGGCGTCCTTGGTCTGGGTTCGGGTGAGCGGGCCCGTGGTCGCGGGGGTGTAGGTGACGGTTGTCACGTTGCTTGCGGCATCCGTGGTGGTGGCGGGGCGGCCAAGGATGTCGTAGGTCATGCGGCTGACGGTCTGCCAGGACGTCGGCGCGCGCTCGCCACCGGTCGCGGGAGCCGGGTAGGCGGAGGCTCGACCGTTCCACGTCGGTTCGCCCTTGGTGGGCGTCTGGGCCGCGGTCCACGCGCCGGCGTCGGCCTTGTCATAAACGGTGGCCGTGTCGGTTACGACGTCACCAGCGCTCGCCGCGCTGGGGGGCAGAGACAGGTCTGTCTCGGCGACGGAGCAGGCTCGGCCCACCGTGCGGATACGTGAGGTGAGGGAGTTGATGCCGAGGCTGTCATTGCGGGCGTACCAGGTGCGGGTGCAGGTCTCGTCGCCGGTCTTGGCGGTGTCGCCTGTGTTCTCGGCTTTGACGGCCATGCCGTAGTCGTCGTACGTGGTGGCGGAGGCGGTGGAGCGCCAGGACCGGGTGGCCGTGAGATAGGTGTGGCCGGTGGTCTTGGCAGTGCGGACGTAGTACGCCTCGGTGTCGGCGTAGGACTTGTGCTGGGTGGCGGTCTGCTTGGACCAGGGGTCGCTGACGGTGGCGGCGAGGGGGGTCGAGCCGTTGTAGGTGATCTCCTGCCGGGGGAAACCGGCGAACTGCTCGCTGTCGGTCTGGTCGGGTACGTCCAGACCGGTGAGGTCCTTGCCGGGCACAGTCGCGGTCCGCCGGGTGTCCGGGTCCAGGGTGCCGTCGGCGGTCAGGACCCGGTCCCCGTTCATGCCCTGGAGGTAGACCGAGGTCTTCTTCGACAGACCTGAGCCAGAGCCCTGGGTGACGGTGACGGTGCGGTAGCCGCGCCAGATCGACCAGGTACGCTCATCGGCCGGGGTGAAGGGCGAGTCGTTGTAGTGCCAGGCCGGGGTCTCGTAGGCGTAGTGGCTCTCCATGGTCGCGCCGTGGCCGGTGAGGTCGCTGGTGACGACGTCCGTGACGCGGTACTTGTGGAACCAGTCGACGGAGGCTTCCTTGGCGCCGTTGATGTGCCAGTACTGCGGGTAGCAGGAGGAGGCGTTCTTGTCCTCGGCTGCGGGTACGGTGCTGCCGCGCACGCATTCCGGATCCGACAGGGTCACATCGGTGATGGAGCCGGACTCCGAGGTGACGGTACGGATGCGGGGTTTGGTGAGCGGCAGAATGTCGTCGCGGTCACCGTCCACTCGGTTGGACCGCATGTCGTAGGTGAAAGTGACCGGGTTCAGGCTGATCGCTGTGCCGTTCTTGCCGGTGCGCTGCACGCTCTTGAGTGTCAGGGTCTGATCGGTCGTGTCACCGATGTCCCCGCCATCGAGATACTCCTGCGTCAGTTTCCAGTTGTCCACCGCCGTGAACTTGCTGGTGCCGGCGGTCCAGACGGACGTGTCGATCTCCGTGAGCCGCTTGCGTGTGAAGAACGACGGACCGGTCGCGTCGCAGTCCTTGTCCAAGGCACAGACCGCGTCGAAGGGGACGTCGGGCCAGTTCGGTGCGGTGGAGTCCTTCAGCTCGGTGCAGTCGGAGGCGGTACAGCGCTCGGCATAGGTGAACTCCGCCTTGCCCGATGTCACTCCGGTGAACAGAGCGTCCGCGCGCTGTCCGTAGAGGATCTTTGTGAGGTAGCCGCCCCGGGTGTAGGAAGCAGTAGCGGTGTCAGCGCCGTTCTTGGCGTAGGAATTGGTCTCCTTCGTGTACCAGTACGACATGGCGTTGTCATGCAGGTCTTCGACATAGTCGAGGTTCCACCGCCACGCCTGGGTGACGGCCTGGTCTGCGAACGCGTCCCCCTGACTGTGGCCGGGCTCACCGGAATCGTCACCGAACACCGGCACGGTCCACACCGAATTGGTGCGCTGGGTGTCGGCGCCGGTCAGCTTGTTCAAACCGAAGACGTATCGGGTGCCGTCACCCGTGACGACGGTCCAGTGCTCGCCGTTGTCGTCGCCGTTTTCAGCGCCCGTGGACAGGGTCACCGTGGAAGCGTCGTCATCCTTCAGCCGCCACTTGCCCGTGGTGTCGTCCTTGACCAGTTCGGACGACCTGCCGTTCAGGACGAGGCTGGCATTGTCGAACTTCCAGCACAGGTCGAACTTGTCCTCTTGGCCATCCTCGTCGCACGATCCGTAGGTGCGCTCGACGTAGGAATCAGCACTGGAAGTGAACCCCTCGCCGAACTGGGTGGACTGGTTGTTCGTCGACGCGGTCTTTCCGTCGACCGATCCGGAGTCGTAGCCGAGGGAGAGATCAGGGGCCGGACCGGGCGCGGGCGGGACCTCAATGGGCTGGGACCAGGTGAACGTGCCTGACGAGCCGCCGGCCACCCAGGTGGACGCGGATGACAGTTGGGTGGCAGCGTAGGTTCCGGAACCGGACGCGGACTCTCCTGGTGTGGTCGCGGCAAGAGCCAGCACGGTAGGCGCGGCGGCCGACAGGGCGACAGGGCCGGTGACGGTCTGGCCGTTGATGTCGTTGACAGACGCCACCTCGGTGGTGGTGCGGCATTCGTCCTTCTCAGGGGTGGTCAGGGCACACTCCGGCATCCGGACCAGACCCAGACGTCCCGACCAGCCACCGCCGTACGCGGAGGCGAACCGGCTGTAGTCCACTGCGATGTCCGTGATGCCACTGTCATCGACGGTGTCGACGGACAGCAGGACCCCCTTGACGCCCGCGTCCATCGCAGCCTGATGTCCCAGTACCTTTACCCGCGCGGTTCCGTCGGCGGGTGACTTCGCTGTCTTGGGAGCGGCGACAGTGACGGGGAGCCCGCCGACCTCCGTCCGGTCCTTCCTTCCCGCAGGCGAGATGGGTATCCTGCCGCTGCCGCCTCGCGGCCAGGCGGCCTGCTGCTCAGCCTTGGCGTTGTCGGCCTGGGTCTTGTTCTTCTTCCTCCCGGTGGACACGACCGCTCGCTCCGCCTTGGCGCCGAGCCCGGTCACCTCCTCGGTAGGAGTGACCTGCCGTTCCCACAACGGCTTCAGGCCGTTCGAGCCGCCCGCAGCCTGCGCGACCGGTGTCAGACCACCGCCGGTCACCGCTACCGACAGCAACAAAATCAGCACATTTCTAGCGCGATCATGCCGATGGCTGCCACGTGGCATCCGTCTTCCGAACACGAACAACCCCCATCAGGGTCACGGGCCAACTGAGCATGGGTGAGCGGCCGTACGGCGCGGGCACCGCGCCGTACGAGCGGGAGAAGCGACAGCACGGCCCTGCGAACGGGTTGACCGGGCCTGTCGTCCCGCTGGATCAATCGATCAACCAGACACGTCGTCGTTCTCGTCGTCCTGCGCGACGCCTACCATGCCGCCAACCTGGTCACTGTTGGCGGCTGCACCGGCCCAGATCCTGACGTCCGTGATCCGGCCGGGCAGGTAATGGCCCCAGGCACCGTCGACGAAGCCCTTGCCGCCGGCGAATTCCCCGGAGCCGAGCACCGCGGTGTACGCGGTGTCCACACCGTTCTGGATCGAGGCGAGGTGCAGTCGGATCGTCCCTTCCTGGGCGTCGTACACCCCGGTCAGGCGTACCGCGCCGCCCTCCGCCGCCTCTTCGGAGTCGACCGCGGTGAAGGAACCGTCAGTGTTGAGGCGGCCGAAACGCCAGAACCCGATGGGCCGGGTCAGCAGATCGCCCGTCTCCTCGTCGACGTACTCCTCGGCACCGGTGCGTTGGTACCACAGGCCCCATGCCGAGCCGTCGGCCGTCCGCTGTCCGAGGACCTGGGCCGTGTAGCCGTTCGTCTCGTCCTTCAGGGCCGTCTGGTTGAGTTCGACCTCAGTGCTCACCGTGAACGACTCCCGGTCATCGACGACCGGCCCTGACGTCGTGACCGAGTCGTTCTTGCCGTCGAGCACGATCGCGCCGTCGGTGACGGTGGCACCGTCGTTCAGTTGCAGGGCGCGGCCGTAGCCGCTGACCGTGTCGGTGAGGGCGGCGGTGCCCGTGCTGCCCTGAGGTTGCCATGCCGCCACGAGCTCTACCGCGCGGGCGGTTCCGTCCGCGGTCAGCAGCTTGGCGACCTTGGCGACCTCGGCGTCCGGCAGCGCAGTCTGGTACGTGGCGACCTCGTCGATGCGGCCCTTCCAGTAGTTGTTGTACGTGCCGCTGGTGGTTCCTGCGCGGCCGACCTGGAATCCGCCGTCCACGACGGTCGGCATCCCGGCGTCCGGCACCGGTACGGGATCTCCTTGGCGTTGCCCGTTGACGAAGAGGCTCAGGGTGTGGGCGTCACCGTCGTAGACACCGGCCAGATGGGTCCAGGTCCTCGGGGTGATGCCCGGCGTGGCGTCCGCGTTGGCGCCGATGTACTTACGGGTGCCGTTCTCGTACCAGTGCATCAGGAACACCCAGCGGCCGACACCTGGCGAGTAGTACAGCGAGAATCCCTTGTTGTCGCTGCCGGTCTGGGACAGCACCGTACGGAAGGCCGTGTCGTCCGTCGGGTAGGCCCAGGCCGACACCGTGAATGAGGACTGCGAGTTGACCACGGGTCCCGTGGATTCGGCGTATCCGTTCTGGTTGGCGGTGTCCGCGGTGTCGTTCAGCCACAACGACCGTCCTCCCTCGCCGGTCCGGGAGAACGTCGACCAGCCCGCTCCGGCGGTACGCAGGGCGAGGTTGTGCCGACTTCCAGGTGCCGTTCCCTCGTCAACGGCAGCCGTCGTCCCGGACCCCGGGACACCGTCGTCGAAGTGCCACAACCCCGAGGGTCCCTCGCCCTCCGCGACGTTGAAACGGATCGCCGCGGTCTCTCCCGACTGCCCGGTCCCGACGCTGTCCACCGCCCGCACGTACAGGACCTGCACACCCGACAGCGCCGGCTTGACCGAGCGGGTCAGCGTGCTCGTCGCCGCCGCCTTCGTCCATGCCTTGTCGGTGGCCAGCTTGTACTCGAAGGCGACGACATTGGAATCGGCCGAGTTCTTGGTGAAGATGAACTGTCCCGCGACACCGGGGCCGCCCGTCGCCACGCCGCAGCCGTCACCGTCCTCGGGGCACACCGCGTACACCGCTCCCTTGGGGACAGTGACCGCCGGCGCCTTCGGACGGGTCGAGTCGACCGTGAAGTAGCACCAGCCCTTCGTCGTCACCGTGCTGTGGCTCTCGATCGCACTGTCACCGCTGTTGTAGTAGGAGCGGGTGAACACGGCCATACGGTAAGCGGTGTTCTGCGCCAGCGTGACCGGAGAATCCACGGTCACCGCGGCGTTGTCCCCCACATAACCGCTGGACGGGCGGATCGGCTCGGTCGCCACCGCCGTCCATCCATCGGCCGTCCTGCGCTGAACATAGAAGTGGGCCCGCAGACTCGCCCCGCTCTCACCCCCCGAGGCCGCCTGCACACGGGCACTGAACTTCGGCGTCGGATCGGATATCCACGCCGGATCGGCTGAGTTCGTCTCGCACGAGGACGCGACCGTCGGACTGGTCGGCACCGCGGGCAGGCCCACATAGGTGACGGCCAGGACGGCGTCGTTGCGGAACCTCTTCCACGCCGACGCGTCCGTCTCGTCCTTGGCCTTGAGCATCAGCGTCAGGCGCGAGAACTTGCCGTCCGCGAAATTCTTCACCGTCGGCGTGAGGTTCTCGTAGCTCTCATCAGGGTCGTCGTTGAACTCGATCGGCGCTGCCGGCGTGTCCGGGTCGCACGAGGAACCGCGGCCCGCGGAGACATTCCGGTCGCCCACCAGATCCAGATGAGCGGGACGCGACGCCCAAGTCGTCGACGAGGAGATGTTATTGGTCCGATACAGCTGAACCCATCTCGGGTCGCACTGGAACGCCCACGGCTCGGTCACCCGGAACGTGGCGTCCAGCACCCGCTTGCCCTTCAGGTTGGCCGGCGAGAACTCGAAGTACAGCCGCTGTGTATAGCCCGGACCGCAGTAATAGCCGCCCCAGGTAGCGCACTTGCCGACGCCCTTGCCCAGATCGTCTTCCCCATTGCCCCAGCCGTACGACTCGTAGCCGTCCGAGCGCAGCAGGGTCCGCCGCCTCGCCCCAGGTCACGGTGGGGTCGATGTAGAGCGGGAAGTGCTGCTCCGCCGTATCGGTCAGCAGGGCCGGGTCGGGCGTGACCGTGAGCGAGTCCTCATCCACGCTCACGTCCATCGGCTTCACCGTGTCACCAGCCATCGGTTCGGCGCCGGGCTCGCCGTCGTCTGCTCCCTCGCCCGGGTCCACCGCCGCGTCCCCCGCGCGCGCCGCCGACATGACCGCCCCCGGCCTGGTCGATCCGGAACCCGCCGAGTTCCACATCTGTGCCCTCGGCGCACGGAACACCCAGTTGCCGTCGGCGTCGACGGCGTTGTAACCGCCACTGTTGTTCTCGACGACGCTCAGTTCGGACGTCTGCAGGGAGTACTCGATCCGCTCCAGTTCGGGCTGCACGGCCGCTTCGGGAGTCCTCACGACCAGAACGTGCCGGAAACCTTGGACGGAGGCCGTCACCTTGAGGTCGACGTCCTTCAAAACGTCGCGGTACACAGCGCTCGTCCCGTCCAGTTCGGGTTTCGGCAATGTGTCGAGCCATCCCAGTGCCAGGGACTGGCCGCCCTTCTCGACGCGCGCCAGCGGACTGTCGTCCCCACCGCCGGAGAATTCCATGCTCACTGCGGCGGCTTTCGGTGCCACCGTCCCGTCCGTCCTGCGCACCAGGGTCGCGTCCGGTACCTGCCAACCCCCGTCTGACGTCGCCACCCGCACCGGGACGGCCGACTGTTCCAGCGTGAACGTCGCTCCGTCCGTGTTGGCGTACACGGTCGTGTCCTGCGACCGTTCGCCCAGCACCTCTACACGTTCACCCGTCTCACTGGCCTTCGCCAGAGCCTGCGCAGCCTCGCTCTGTGCAGAAACAAAAGCGTCGCCCTCGGCAGCGGCGGAAACACCGGCGTACGTCATCGGCGTGAATCCGAGCAGCAAGACAGTAGCCATCACAACCGTGAAAATGCCATCCGGCCACACGCGTCTTCGGAAACGCTCACGCACCGACCCCACCCCTCATCCCGTGTAAAGCAGCGTTAAGCCCCCTGGAGCAGCCATATACAACATCAACTTCTTGTCCATGACAAGAGTTTCCTGGTGGAGGGATGAAGACACTTGCGCAAGACGTTCACGGCCCCTTCTCGAAACCCTTCCCCAGGGAAATAAAAGTCCTTCCATGGGCAAACTTATGTCGAATATTCGATGAACAGAAAATGCCTTGCGGGAATTCGGCGCCGCCGGATATCAACACCCTGAGCCTCCTGGAGCGCGGACGGGTCGGAGGGGCGACGGGTGGTGGTCCCCGCGGCAGGCCGGTCGTATGAGGTATACACAGGGTGGCGGGCTGACCGCCCTCAGCCGGATGGCGCCTGAGCCCACAGGCACCTCCAGTCGAGATTCCGAACTCGCGGGCAGCGGATTCAGTCCGTTCAACCGAAGTTGCCCCTCCGATACCTCACGAGGAACACTTCCGCAGGTCAGGGCGCCACTGAGGTGGGGCGGGTGGGACTCGAACCCACGGCCAGCGGATCACGAGTCCTGGCGTGATCTTGCTAGATGGTTCCGGATCCTGCTTCGGTGTCCGGAACCACCTGGTCAGAACACATCTGCCGTGAGGCGCGATCCACCTCATGACGACTTGTGCTCCACCATCCGCTCACGCAGAAGAGACTGCTGACCAGCGCGTTCGCGTCTGCCGACGCCGCGCCCGTCACTGCGAAAAAAGTCACCGACCACGAACGGCAGAGCTTGATCACCTGAGGCAAGGATTCCCACTATGGGTAGCGCCGCTCGTCGACGTGCTGCACCTCGACCGTCCCTTGGGTTCGGTCCACCGTGAGCGCCGAGCACAGCCCCCAGTGCGCTTCGGGGACTACACGGTGAGCGAAGGCCCGCAAGCTGTCGCGCAGAAGCTCGCCCTCCTGATGCAAGCAGAAGCGTCGGGCGCCGGCACCAAGATCTGCACGCTGCACCCGGATTGGCTCGATGAGCAGATCCGCGACGAGGTCCCCGCACCTTCAAGGAGAAGGGGGACCCTGCACCTGATCCTGCCCCCTTTCCTCCGTGACGGCTCGACGGCGCTCCCACCTCTTCCTTTTTAAAGCCGCACGCTTACGGCAGTGCTCCCAAAGGGCAACCCACCACATGTAGCGGTCACGCGATTCCTTTGGAAGAATGGCGCGGGCAAAACTCAGCACAAAGAGCGGAAGAATGAGGAAGAATGCAGCCCACCACGGCATTTCAGCAAGAGCACTCTGCGGGAATTCAAACACGACGATGACTCTCTACGCGAAGGCGACTGGCGGACCCGTCCTTAAAATCTCCACTAAATGTGAATCTTGAGAACCGAATCGCCGAACGTCACGTCGTACACTCTCTTGGTTTTCGCGACTCTCGCTCCAGAAATACCGACCATAGGGTCCGTTAGCGCTGTCGCGACATCTTCTGGATAAGGAAGCCCTGTCCACTGGGCTTCCCATTCATCGCCTGCTCCCCAAAGCCTGCGCCGGGGATCCGAATCGTCATCGCGACCCCTGCCGTCACTACGTCGCAAGGGGTCCCAGTACCAGTTCCCCGTCGCCCACCGCCCCTTAGGGTCTGTCATCGACATCCGGGCAGCCATGCCAGCCAACAGGGTCTGGGCTGCACCACCCATAGGTGGAATGTCGGCAAGCTGGCGCTCTTCTACCGAGTCCAGTGGGTCCTCAAGCGTGCGAAAATCGAAGTGCGAACCTTCTCGCACCCCCTGCAGCTTTCCATCTAGTCGGCTCGTGACTACCAACGTTGCCCGTGTAGGGACATGCTCCAATGCATACGTCCGGTAATCGTGGATAGCCCGCAATCGCATTCCCGGAAACCTTGGGGTGCTGTCACCATGCGGCACCAGATACCTGGTGACATTATCCGGGGCATCACTGATGAATACCAGCTGATTCCAGCGGGGCGACACGGTAATCGTGTACCAGGTAAGGGTACTCAACAACCACTTCGCAGGAGGTGCACCGTCTTCACCACGGTTGAATAGACCGAGAGCTAGCAAAGCGTTCATCTTCCGCTGTCCCGGCGCGCAAGAATCCAGCCCATGGGTGCGATCATTCGAGATCCCGGCAAGCGCAGCTTCGTAAATCTCACCCGAATATGCCTTGCGTGTATGCGCAGCTCGCTTCTTTACAGAATTTGGCACGCCAATACCTCACTCGCCGCACCGGTCGGCGTTTGAGTTGGACGCCAAAAAATTCTGCCTGCTGCACTGCTATCGCAGAGTGAGTGCACATACACCCGTGAGACGACGGTTGTGGCCGGTGTCCATACGTCGGAACTCCTGAGCCTCTGCGCTCAGGTTAGACAAGTCAACGCCGTCAGGGTAGCAACCGCCGCGATGCTTCGCAGCCAACTCCTGGTTTTCCTTGCGGAGTTCTCGTGGATGAGTGATCCGCCGCATGGCTTGGCGTGTTCCTCGAACTGGAAGTCCCGGCACTGTTCAACCGCCGCAGCGGCGACATCTTCAGCGAGCGCGTGTGGCACTGGTTTGCCGACGGTGGGCAAGGGCGACAAGCCCTGGCAGTTCGGCGTCATCGGCCCCGGCATCGACGAGCCGGCCTCGAAGGTCGCCACAGTCATCCGCGCCTGGGACCGCGACTACCCCGACCGTGAGGCCACGTTCGAAACCCAGCCCTTCGACACCCTCCCCTCTGGTAGCCCGTTGTCCAGCACACCCTTGCCACCGAAGTACTGCTCCAGGATCGGCAGGCCGAATGCCAGCGTGCGGCCCCGGCGCACCACCAGGCGTGAGGCGATCAGCGCCTCAACCTCAGAGTCGCCCCCGACTTCCCCGGTCGGAACGGGGCCGTCGGCCTCGATATCTAGACGTGCCAGGTGTGCCAGGCCGATACGGACCCCGCTGATATCGGCACCGGGCCGGCGTAGCACTCGTTCCGCGAGGTTTTCCAAGAAGTCGATACTTGAGGATGGCACTTCACGGCTCTCGCGGAACGACAGCGCCGCGATGATGACGAACAGGGGCAGGTTCAACGCCTCATGTACTGCCGCAGATCCGACGGGGGCGTGGACGTGCTGCCCGCAGATGCGCTGCGCGAGCGACGCGGCCTCCTCCTCGCTCAAGAGCGGGTAGGCCATCCGCTCGCTGTCCCGGGCACCGGGCAGGCCGGGCCGAGCGGTCGCCACGACACGGGAGCCGGGCCAATCCGCCGTTAGGGAGCGCGCTTCAGTGAGCAAGGCAGCCGCACGTGCGAGGGACACCGCGTCGAGTCCGTCCAGGATCAGACGGACACCGAGTTTGTCGGGGGCGCCGACGGGCGCGGAGGTCTCTAGGACTGCTGATGACAGCGCACCGTGAATGGACCACGCGTCCAGGTACGCCGGGAGGGGAGCGTCGGTTCGCCCGTAACGCCCACACCACCCATAACGCGCACGCGCAAAACCGCAGGTCAGGCGCCCTTTGCCACCGGTTCAAGGATCGCCACGCACTCCACATGATGCGTCATCGGAAACAGATCGAACGCCCGCAGCGTCCGCACCCGGTATCCGCCCTCCTTGAAGTACGCCAGGTCCCGGGCCAGCGCCGCCGGGTCGCAGGCCACGTATGCGATCTTGCGGGCGCCCAGTGTCGTCAGTTGCTGGACCGTCTTCTTGCCGGCGCCGGAGCGCGGGGGGTCCAGGACGATGAGGTTGACCTCGGTGATGCCGGTGCGCGGCAGGACCGCCTCGACCTTGCCCTGTTCGATGCGGACGCGGTCGAACGCGGCGAGGTTGTGCCGGGCGTCCTCCACCGCGCGCTTGCCGGACTCGATGCCGAGCACCGCGCCCTTGTCGCCGATGCGGTCGGCGAGCGCGCCGGCGAAGAGGCCGACGCCGCAGTACAGGTCGAGCGCCATGTCGCCCTTGCGCGGCAGCAGGCCCTGCATGACGGCCTTGACCAGGGTGTCGGCCGCCTGCGGGTGGACCTGCCAGAAGCCGCCGCTGCCGACCCGGTGCGTACGGCCGTCGGCGCGCTCGCGGACGAAGGCGCGGCCGTGCACCCGGTGGATGCCGCCGTCGTGCTCGTCGACGCGCATCACGGAGGCGGGCTTGTCGAGTTCTACGAGGGGCAGCCGGGCGCCGGGCTTCGGTTCGAGGATGACCATGCGGTCCTGCGAACCCGTCGCGGCGATCGCGTCGACGGACTCCATGCCGGACCAGTCGTGCTTCTCGATGCCCAGCTCGGAGATCCCGGGGGCGGCGATCATGCAGTGCTCGATCGGCTCGACCTCGTGCGAACGGTGGCGGCGCAGACCGGCGTTGCCGTCCTCGTCGACCGCGTACTGCACGCGCGTACGCCAGGCGGGCACCTCGCCGGGCGGGAGCTTGTCGCCCTCGGCCGGCATGACCGTGCCGTCCCAGCCGGCCTCCTCCGGAGTGAGGCCCGCGAGCCGCTGGAGCTGCTCGGCGACGACCTCGCCCTTGAGCCGCCGCTGCGCCCCCGGCTTGGCGTGCTGCCAGTCGCAGCCACCGCAGCGCCCGGGTCCCGCGTAGGGGCACGGGGCCGCCACCCGGTCCTTGGAGGCTTCCCGGATCTCGACCGCGTCCGCGCGCAGGAACCGCGAGTCCTCCTCGCCGTCCGTCACCCGCGCGAGCACCCGCTCGCCGGGCAGCGCGTGCCGTACGAAGAGGACCTGGCCGGCGTCGGTGCGGGCGACGCAGTGCCCGCCGTGCGCGACGGGACCGACCTCGACCTCGTACTCCTGCCCCACGAGGGACCCCGCCGGCGTTTTCTTCGGTTCTGCCTGCATTACGGGGTGACTCCAGATGCGAGTGGGAACGGACTGCCAGAACTGACGGCCGGGGCTACCGAGGCGGCCGGTACTGCCGACGGCGGCCGAAACCGCCAGGCAGCCGGAAAAGCCGGAGCAGCCGGAGCGGCCGGACAACAGCCCACCAGTCTACGTGGACGCCACCCGACCGCTCACCACGAGCACACCGGCCCCGGCCACCCAGGCCCTCCCGGGTCCTCCCGAGTCCTCAGCGCTTGGGCCCCGACGGCCCCGACGGCTCCTTCGGCCGGTGCTCCGCCGGACCGCGCCGCACCGAACCGGGAGCGGTCCACTCCGAGCGCCTGCGGGCCCGCTTCTTGGCCGCCTCGGAGGACTCCAGCTGGTACGGCACGGATGTCACCATCACGCCCGGCGTGAACAGCAGCCTGCCCTTGAGCCGCAGCGCGCTCTGGTTGTGCAGCAGGTGCTCGTACCAGTGGCCGACCACGTACTCGGGGATGATCACCGACACCACGTCGCGCGGGGACTCTCGGCGCAGCCCCTTCACGTACTCGATGACCGGCCGGGTGATCTCGCGGTACGGCGAGTCGAGGATCTTCAGCGGCACGGTGAAGCCGCGCCGCTCCCACTCGTCGCGCAGAGCCTTCGTCTCGGCCGGGTCGACGTTGACGCTGAGCGCCTCCAGGGTGTCGGAGCGCATCAGCTTGGCGTAGCCGAGGGCCCGCAGCGCCGGCCGGTGGATCTTGGAGATCAGCACGACGGAGTGCACGCGCGAGGGGCGCAGGGTGTCGTCGGACGGGCCCTCGGGCGCGGCGATCTCCTCGGCCACCCGGTCGTAGTGCTTCCGGATCGCGGACATCGTCGCGTAGAAGATGACCATGCCGAGCAGGGCGACCCAGGCGCCGTGCGTGAACTTGGTGCCGAGGACGACGACCAGGACCAGGCCGGTGAAGAAGGCGCCGAACGCGTTGATGGCGCGGGAGCGGACCATGTGGCGGCGCTTGGCCTGGTCCTTCTCGGTGGCCAGGTGGCGGTTCCAGTGCCGGACCATGCCGGTCTGGCTCAGTGTGAAGGACACGAACACGCCGACGATGTAGAGCTGGATGAGGCGGGTCGAGTCGGCGCCGTAGATCCAGATCAGCAGGATGGCCGCCCCGGCCAGCAGCACGATGCCGTTCGAGAAGGCGAGCCGGTCGCCGCGGGTGTGCAGCTGACGCGGCAGGTAGCGGTCCTGCGCGAGGATCGAGCCGAGCAGCGGGAAGCCGTTGTACGCGGTGTTCGCGGCCAGGAAGAGCACGAGCGCGGTGGCCGCGGCGAGCACGATGAACAGGAAGCTGCCGCTGCCGAACACGGCCTCGGCGACCTGGGAGATCACCGGGTTCTGGACGTAGTCGGAGCCGACCGCGACCCCGTTCTCCAGCAGGTCGTGCGCCGGGCGCTCGGCCATGCGGACGTTGGTCGCCATGGCGAGGGCGATGATGCCGCAGAACATGGTGACGGCCAGCAGGCCCATCGCTGCGAGGGTGGTCGCCGCGTTCTTGGACTTGGGCTTGCGGAAGGCCGGGACGCCGTTGCTGATCGCCTCGACGCCGGTGAGCGCCGCACAGCCGGAGGAGAAGGCGCGCAGCAGCAGGAAGACGAGCGCGAAGCCCGCGAGGCCCTGGTGTTCGGCCTTGATCGTGAAGTCGGCGGTCGGTGCCTTCATGGTGTCGCCGAGGACGATCGAGCGGAACGCACCCCACGCGATCATCAGGAAGACACCGGTCACGAAGACGTACGTCGGGATCGCGAAGAGCTTGCCCGACTCCTTGACCCCGCGCAGGTTCATCAGCGTGAGCAGCACGATCACGGCGATCGCGCACAGGACCTTGTGCTCGACGACGAACGGGATCGCCGAGCCGAGGTTCTCGATGCCGGAGGCGATCGACACGGCGACGGTGAGTACGTAGTCGACGAGCAGCGCGCTGGCGACGGTGAGGCCGGCCTTGGGACCGAGGTTGGTGTTGGCCACCTCGTAGTCGCCGCCGCCGCTGGGGTAGGCGTGCACGTTCTGCCGGTAGGAGGCCACGACGGTGAACATCAGCACGACGACCGCGACGGCGATCCAGGGGCTGAAGTGATAGGCCGACACGCCCGCGATGGACAGGACGAGCAGCACTTCTCCCGGCGCGTACGCCACGGAGGAGAGCGGGTCGGAAGCGAAAACGGGGAGTGCGATGCGCTTCGGCAGGAGAGTTTCTCCCAGCCGGTCACTGCGCAGTGCGCGCCCGATCAGGATCCGTTTGGGCACGTCGGTCAGTTTGGACACGGTGAGGATCGTAAGCGCTCGAACACGGCCTCGCCCACCCTCCCCCGCCCGCCGGGACGCCTGATCGGTGGGATCTGTGACCGGGATCTGCTCTACGAGTGAAATCAGGTGTGTGCTCGCTTATGTAATCCCTGGCCAGAGGAATCTCCGTGCCTATATGAAAAAAGCCAAAACTTTGCCCCCCTTTGCCAATTCATGGAGGTTCCATGCTCGCCACCGCGCACCTCACGGGCGCCACCGCCGAGCTCATCGGCGCCGCGGCCGGACTGGTCGGCCTGTGCGTCCTGGCCCTCGTCAGCGTGCGCAGCATCAGCCGCCGCTGACGGCCCCCGGCGCCGGCGGCCCGATCGTCCTCACGATGCCGGGCCGATCGTCATCACGGTGTGAGACCGATCGTCGTCACGGTGTGGGGCCAATGTGCACGGGGGTGCCGCCGACGGACCGCGCGTGTGTAGCTTGGGCGTCGGTCTGAGACCCTGTTTCAGCCTGAGCAGTAACTTTTCACACCGGAAGGACGGTCGTGCACATCGTCATCATGGGCTGCGGCAGAGTGGGTTCCGCTCTCGCCCAGACCCTGGAGCAACAGGGGCACACGGTCGCCGTGATCGACCAGGACCCCACCGCCTTCCGACGACTGGGCTCCGGTTTCGGCGGCCGTCGTGTGACCGGCGTCGGTTTCGACCAGGACACCCTGCGCGAGGCGGGCATCGAGGAGGCGGGCGCGTTCGCCGCCGTCTCCAGCGGCGACAATTCGAACATCATCGCCGCCCGGGTGGCCCGCGAGATGTTCGGCATCGAGAACGTGGCCGCGCGTATCTACGACCCGCGCCGCGCCGAGGTCTACCAGCGCTTGGGCATCCCCACCGTCGCCACCGTCCGCTGGACGGCCGACCAGATGCTGCGCCGGCTGCTGCCGTCGGGCGCCGAGCCGCTGTGGCGTGACCCCACCGGCGGAGTGCAGCTCGCCGAGGTGCACGCGTCGACCGCGTGGGTGGGCCAGCGGATCAGCCGGCTCCAGGAGGACACCGGCGTACGCGTGGCCTTCCTCACCCGCCTGGGTGAGGCGGTGCTCCCCACCTCGCAGACGGTTCTGCAGGAGGGCGACCTCGTGCACGTGATGATGCGCACGGACGACATCGAGAAGGTCGAGGCGTCGTTCGCCGAGGGCCCCGAAGAGGAGAGCGGTCACTGATGAGGGTCGCCATTGCCGGTGCCGGCGCCGTGGGCCGCTCGATCGCGGGCGAGCTCCTGGAGAACGGGCACGAGATCCTGCTGATCGACAAGGCGCCGACCGCCATCTCGGTCGAGCGCGTCCCGATGGCGGAGTGGCTGCTCGCCGACGCCTGCGAGATCACGTCCCTGGACGAGGCGGCGCTCCAGCGCTGCAACGTGGTGATCGCGGCCACGGGTGACGACAAGGTCAACCTCGTCGTCTCCCTGCTCGCGAAGACCGAGTACGGGGTCCCGCGGGTCGTCGCCCGCGTCAACAACCCCAAGAACGAGTGGCTGTTCAACGAGTCGTGGGGCGTGGACGTCGCCGTCTCGACGCCCCGTCTGATGTCGGCCCTGGTCGAGGAGGCGGTGAGCGTCGGCGACCTGGTCCGGCTGCTCCGCTTCAGCCACGGCGACGCCAACCTCGTCGAGCTGACCCTGCCCCCGGAGTCCGCGCTGGCCGGCACCCAGGTCGGCGATGTGGCCTGGCCCGAGGACACCTCGCTGGTCACCATCATCCGCGGCACCCGGGTCCTCACCCCGACCCGCGAGGACTCCCTGGAAGCGGGCGACGAACTCCTCTTCGTGGCGGCCCAGGCCCGCGAGGAACAACTGGAGGACCTGCTGTCGGTACGCCGCGAGGGCACGGGGGACTGACGAGCAGCGGCACCAGCAGATACGAGTAGGGGGCGCCCGGAGAAATCCGGGC